>JBEKVA010000151.1:0-9427 GCA_049514475.1 Spirochaetia bacterium | reverse complement strand
CGCGCAGCACTGCTGCAAGCAGGTACGGTTCCACCCCCATGTTCCTGAGCCGGGGGATCACGGAAACCGCGTCGTTGGTATGAAGGGTGGAGAGCACCAGGTGTCCGGTCAGCGCGGAACGCACTGAGAGCTCGGCGGTGGGAGAGTCTCGTATCTCGCCCACCATGATGACATCGGGATCCTGGCGGAGGACGCGCCGCAGGAGAGATTCGAAGGTCAGGCCGATGCGCTCGTGCGTCTGGATCTGCCCGACGCCGTCTATCAGGTACTCGACGGGATCCTCGATGGTCACCACTTTCACCATCTCGGACGCAATCTCGCGAAGAACGGCGTTCAGCGTCGTGGTCTTGCCGCTTCCGGTCGGCCCCGTTGCAAGCACCAGCCCATGCGGCACCGCAACCATTCTCCGGATGAGCGTCTGGCACTCGGCGTCGATTCCCAGCTCGGCAAGACCGAGGGGTGATCCGCTGGTGTTGAAAAGCCGCAGGACGATGGACTCTCCCGCCGCTATGGGAACGATAGACACACGCACATCGAATGTGCCGTCCCCCATGTGCACGGAGATCCTGCCGTCCTGGGGCAGGCGGCGTTCCATGATGTTCAGGTTCGCCATGATCTTGATACGCGAGGCCACGGCCGGGAACTTTTCCTTCTCGATGCGGCTCACCGTCCGCAGGACTCCGTCGATGCGGTAGCGTACCCGCGTGCCCTCGGCAAAGGACTCGATGTGAATGTCGGAAGCCCCCACGCGGATTGCCTCGATCATGAGGCTGTTCACCAGGTTCACGATGGGAGCATCATTAGCGAGCCTGTCGAGCAGGATCCGCTCGTCATTCTCGCCGATGCTGTGCGGTGGCTGGGTTTCTAATGCCGAGAGCCGCCGCCCCAGGTACGCGGAAAGCTCCGCGCGGTCAATGCGGAAGAATCCTACCGGCTTGCCGTGGAAGTTCCTGAGGGAGCGCAGCAGGGGAGCATTTTCGGGTTCACAAGCACCGACCAGGACCTCCTCCGCATCCTCTCTCAGCTTGATGACGGAGTTGGCGTCCATGTACTCCAGCGGGTACTGGTTGTCCCCCTCCGGCAGCGGCATGAACTCTGCCAGCGTGACGAGCTTTGGTTCCTCCGCCACCAGGCCCCGCAGGGAGTCGTCTGCCATTGCCGTCAGTCCTTGACCAGCTTCTGATAGAGGGACTCGATACGGACTCCTTCGTCCTGTGCCTGCTGATCGGGATACTCGACATGCGGCACGATGTAGATGACCAGCTCGTCGTTCTGCACCGTTTCGTTCCTGCTCTGGAAGAGGAGCCCCAGCAAGGGAATATCCCCCAGTATCGGGACCTTCTGCACCGTGACGGTCTTCTCCTGCTGGATGAGCCCTCCAATAACGACAGGCTTTCCCGAAAGGGTCCGGACATTGGTGCTCACGATTTTTTCCGAGGTCGAAGGAGGATTGCCCGAGGTCGTCGAGAGATCGGCTCCCTGCTTGGATATCGTCGAGGAGACCTTCATGGTGATCATCCCGTCTCCCGACACCCAGCCGTTCATGCTGATGATGAGACCGGAGGTGATTTCCCGCGTCACACCGCTTGCCTGAAGCTGTTGCGTGTTGGTGTTGAGCTCCAGGTCGCGGTAGCGGGTCGTGAGGGTGTTCTGGAACTTGAGCTCCTGGCCAGAGAGCCCGTTGACCGTGGTGTCGGCAAGAACATTCGCCTTGTTCGTGCTCAGACTGAGGTTGAGGTTGACGGCGAAGAGCGTGCCAAACGTGGACACGACGTTGAAGTTGAGCTGAAGGAGCTTGCCGATGGTTCCCATGAATGCCGGTGCATCGGAGTCCCCGATCACGCCGCTTGACGCTGAAGCGCTCCAATCCAGACTCTCCCCGCCCTGGTATTCGATCACCAGGAGCTCGTAACGGACTTGCGGAATGGGCCGATCGAGAGCCTCCAGCTCGCGCGTGAACTGGCGAAGCTTGTCCTCCGTGCCGTTGAAGAATACAAGGGTGGAATCCCCCGTGGGCTGTATATCGTCCTTTGCCACAGATGGAGGAAGATTTTTCAACAGGTAGTCAGACTGGACGTATTTCAGCCGGATGGGGACGCCCCCCTGCTTCCTGTCTACGATTCCCAGGAACTCATCCAGCTGCCGCTTGTTCTCCTGGGAAAGCAGCATGACGAACGAGTTCCCCTGCGGAAGCGCGAGCGGCTTGATTGCACTCAGCTGCGGAGGGAGCAGTGTCAGGAACTCACCCACCTTCATGTAGCTCAGGTCGAAACGGTAATAGCGTTTCTGCTGAAGCGGCTGGTCCAGCGTTGTAATGAACTCCTCGATGGGTCCGATTTCCTGGGCGCTTCCCGAGAGGATGACCGTGTTGGTGTTCTTGTCCATGCGGAAGAAGCTCTGGGCGGCCATGTCCTGTGGGAAAAGGCCTGGCAGGTCTTGGACGGAGAGGTAGGTGAGCGGGATGGAGCGGATGGTCTTCAGCTTCTTCATGACATCGGCGCGCTGGATCTCGTAGACGTAGTAGATTCCGTTCTCTACCGAGAAGTCCGCGTTGGCCTGCTCCAGGATCAATCTCAGGATCTCTTCCAGCGACTTGTCGGCAAAATGAAGGTTCTCCAGGATGGAGTCACTGCGGAGGAATAGCGAGTATTCGAGGCCCGCCTTCTTGAAGATCTCCGTCAGCAGATCCCGCAGGCGAGCCTTGTCGCTGTTCACCGTGTACTTTCCACCGCGCACGGTGACGAGATTTCCCGGCCTGTCGGCCCTCATGTCGACCTTGCCTGCGGCATCGAGACGTCGTATATAGTGAAGATCCTCGCTGGATTCCACCTGGTAGTCCGGGAACCGCCTCATCACCATTTCGAGTATCCGTGCAGGCTTCGCGTTCTCCACGTGGAGGGAGATGTTTTCCCGGGGAAGTGCATCGTAGAGAATCGTTTTCCCGATGGCGCGGGACAGCGCGGCCACGATAAGTCTCAATTCAACGTCCTCCGCGTCCAGGCCGGCGGTTCCCGCGCTCTTGTTCCACGAGGATCGTAGACGGGAGACGTAATAGATGTTTTCGTCTTTCCAGAAATACATCTTGTAGGTGCTCAGGAAGATTTTCAGTGCGGTCTCGAAATCTGTAGCCATGAAGTAATAGGAGGCGGTGCCGTTCACCGTTTCATCGGGGACAATTGACCGGCCTGACATTTCAGCCAAGGCAAGAAGGATGTCGACGATGGCCTGGTTCTTGAATTCCATTTCCTTGATCTGCTGCGCGGGCAGAGCTGCCGCAACGAGAAGTCCTGCCAAGATCGCAAGAGCGAGCCGTCTCATGTCAGCACTTCCTCAAAAGGGCATAGGGGGGATGAGACCCCGAAAGCTTTCAAAAAGCAGGGAAGCCGTTGCCCCTAGCGTCAGAAATGGGGCGAAGGGAATCCGCATTTTCTTGTCTGCCCTGAAAATTACAATGAAGATGCCGACGCACGTTATGCCGACGACTGACGCTGCCAGGAGCGCAACGAGCCACCCCGAGAGCCCTGCGGCTACCGCGATGAGAGCGGAATACTTCGCGTCTCCTAGCCCGAGCTGGCCCTTGGTTACCCACCAGATCAGCCAGAACGCGCCGAATCCGACCGCGCCGTCGAGGACCACGATCCACGGCGGCTGCCTTTGCCAGAGGAGTCTTAATAGAATAAAGACGGCTATTCCGCCAAGGCTGAGAAAGTCGGGTATCCGATACTCTTTCAAGTCAAAGAGAGTGATTGGTATTGCGACGAGTAAAAAAAGTGAAACAAAAATCCAGTTTTGCATCGACTCTTTCTTAATCTGCAGTCCAGCGAGCGGCTGCCACTTTTTTTAACAATATATAGTATAGCTCGCCAGGCCTTTCCAGTCAAATACAGGCTGACCCGTGCCGTTGGTTGGGGAGACCCCAAGAGTTCAGTTTACCGGATCAAGGTTTCCCCTGAAGGCAAGCCCGCCAAACCGTCGTTTATCGGGCTTCATTTTGATCGAATAGAAATTTGTTGATCCCCTGATTTTCCATTATTAAGTTATATACTTCTGAGGAGAATCAGAATTTGGTAACTGTTCTTTGGGCTGGGTAAGCGCGTTGGCGCATCCCGTCGTGTGAGAGGCAGAATGTGAAATCCCTGCACAGGCTTCTTCTCTACGTATCTGTGCTTCTTGTCTTCGCGGCTTGTGTTGCGGCGGCCGTGCTGCTTTACCGCCAGAATGCCGACCTTGCTTCGCGCCTGTCCGAGTTCTCTTCAAACAGCGATCGTCAGGCAGCGCAGCTGCAGGACAACGTGAACCAGCTTTCCGACCATGTTGATGGCATTGCGATTGCAATCGGGGCGGAAATCTCCTCGAGCCGGACGGGCTCGCGCCGGGATGTGAACCGGCTGCAGAACCGAATCACTCGATCAATTGCGTCGCTCGAAGGACGAGTCTCGGGCCTGGCCGCCTCCATTGACCTCTTGCAGGGATCACAGGCACCGCAGGAGAGAGAGGGTCCCCGTGCCATCGCGGCTGACCAGGACCTGGCCGTTCAGAAGGCTATCGGCTCGGCCCAGGACCTCTACCGTGCCGCACGGTACGCGGAAGCGGTGCGCCTGTTGGAACCCCTGCTGGAGAAATATCCTGAGAACAAGGATGCACAGCTCTATCTTGCGGCGAGCCTCTTCAAAGCCAATCCCGGTGACACGCGAAATTACGCGAGGATTGAACACGGCATGAAAAGCGTCATCAAGAAGCAGGGGGAAAACTTCATGGCCCTCTCCACGATGGGCGCCCTGTCCATGGAGAGGACGCAATGGGCCGAAGGCCTGAGCTGGTATTCACTGGCGGCGGTTCAGCAGCCGGAGAACACCGAGGTGCTCAGAAGTGCCGGGGCGTGCGCGCTTTACTCCGGCGACCTCTCAAAGGCCCAAGGGTATTTCGACAGGGCGGCCTCACTCGGCTCTTCGGACGCTGACCTCTGGTATTCAGCCGGCGTTTCATACGCAGCCTCGGGAGATCATGCTGCCGCAATCGAACGACTTCAGAAGTGCCTTGCCCTTCAGCCGCGACATGCCAAGGCGCAGTTTGCGACCGGGCATTCGCAGCACGTCATCGGGAACCTCGATGCGGCCATCGATCATCTCTCCTCCTGCGTGGCGGTCCGCCGGGATTTTGCTGCCCTTGTCGAGCTCGGTGACTGCTACCGGGAAAAAGGAGCCCTTGCGGAAGCCGAAACGCGCTGGCAGCTCGCTGTGACGGTGTTTGACCCGACGGAGTCGAAAAGGGCGCACACTGTTTTGCCCGTCTACGAGAAACTCGTTCGCTCCGCATGGGACAGGAACGATCCGGCAGCCTGCAAGGAATATGCGCTGGCGGGAATGAAGACAGAAGCAGGACCGCTGCTCCAAGCGTATCTAGGTACCAGCTACAGGGCTCTCGGAGAAGACGCGAAGGGCGTTGCCATGCTGCGGAGGGTACGGGAGGTGTTTCCCGGCACAGAGGCGGCCCAGTTTGCAAGCCAGTCCCTTGATCAGGCCAGTCAGTAGGAGAAAATGTTATGCACGCGCGAAGCCTTTTCTGTGTCCTTATCCTTGCTGTGCTGACACGGCTGGATCTCTCCGCCATGGAGCTTTTTGTTGCCCCTCTTGTTCTGCAGGATGAGACCGGCGGCGCCGCCCTTTCCCAGCATCCTGACGTCGACCTGGTGCAGAGCCTCGGAGACATGCTGACCGCGGAGGTCCTCGCGGTGCAGCGTTCGAATGAGCCTTCGGGCGGTTCCGTCAGATCGTTTCTCGATGCGGCACGGCTCTGCGAAAGCCAGGGATACGGATACCTGTTGTACGGCTTCGTGAAGAGTTCCCCGTATTCTCTCTATGCCGAGGTAAAGCTCCTTGACGCTGAAAAAAACGAGGTGGCGGCAAGTTTTTTCAACAGTGATGACCGGGACCACTATGACCGGCTCATGCGCGACCTGGCCGCAAGAATCGTCGATTACTTCTATGTCGATGTTGGGCTGAAATCGGTAGAAAAGAAACCGCCTGCGCGCAACCTTGTGAGCTTTCCGCTCTCGCTGGGGTATTGGACCCCTGCAAGCGGCAATTGGAATCCTGTCCTGAGCGGCCTTGGCTCAGTCACGCTCGGATTCAGGTTTACACCCGTCTCTCCACTTTTCAAGGTGGCATCGCGGGAAGGAGAGGTCTCTTTTGGCCTCGATGCTGAATATGCGCTGGGCATGAACCAGCCGTCGTATGAAAGTTTCTTTCTTCATTCACTCAGGTTCCGCATGCCTGCCGAGGTGAATGTGCGGCTTGGAAAGGGTCACAACCTGGGATTCGATGCAGGTCCCCTGCTTCAGATTGACATGATGAGCCAGGATCGAAGGTTTGCGCCGACCTACGCGGATACTTCCGCCACGGGAGGCATTTCGATAGTGGCGCAGTACTCCTACACGGCAAGCAGGATGGTCGCGGTAGGATTTTCCACCGTGATCGATATCGCGATGTATGCCCAGCCGCTCGTGACAGTTTCGCCCCGGCTTTTCGTCCGGCTTTCTCCCTGGTCTCCTGTCGAGGAATAAATGCCATGAAGAATGCGGCCCGAGTATCGGTTCTTTTTGTTTCTCTTTGCGCCATCGCGTCGTGCGGCGGCGGCCTTCTGGTCCAGATGGACCGTGTCATCACAGACCCCACCTTGCAGGCGCCTCGCGTCACCTCCTTCATCATAGAGAATCGAATCGATGTTTCCTGGGATCCCGACAAGGCGGCCGATCTGTATGTGCTCGAGAGGGCCCAGGATGCAATCAATCCGAACTTTTCCACCGTGTACCAGGGGACGAACATCTCGTACGCGGAGACTGCCCTTAGCGATCAGTCGCGCTACCTGTACAGGCTCAGCAAGATACGCGGTGGAAAACTTTTCGGTCCATCGGATGCCGTGTTGGGGGTATGCAGCGCCACGAGCCGCGACATCCTTGAGCCTAACGACAGCGAGTCCCAGGCTTCGACCCTGGTTTTCAAGTTGGGGGCAAATCTTTACTACTATAACTCGGCCTACCAGCAGAACGGGACTCCATCGATATTTCAGGACGAGGATTGGTATGCCGTCAACGTGTTGCCCCACCACATCGCGAATATCGTAGTTACACAGGACAATTTAGGGAGTCTTCAGAACACCAATATGTACTTTTATACGAAAGGGCAGAGCCTGGTCCAGATTGTAAATGATGATCCCCTACCCATAACCAATCATTCGGATACTACTGCGGCAACTTTTCTTTTCAAGATTTCTCCAATTCCAAACACCTTTCCGGCCGGCGGTGGCGGATCTCTCATTACCTACACGGTCTGGCTGTACAGTACCACGAGCTACTAGGGCGCGACCATGAAGAATGTTTCGTTGTTTGTCCTTCTGCCTTTCGTCATTCTCCTCCCCATTGGCTGTCATCCACCCGGCACCACGGACCTGGGTGCCGGCAACGGAGGGGGAGGCCCGGGCGGCGATGTCGTGCAAAGGAGCGATCTCTTCGTTCCTCAAAGCGGCGGATACCTCTTCTCCACGAACGACAGCGCGTTCTGGAGTCCCCGCGGCTTTACCCTCTGGGCACTGCCTCTTGCCGGGCAGTCGATCTTCCTTCAGAGAAACGTCAGTCTGGCCAAGGACAGCGGCAATGCCTATGCAGGGTATGGGTTGGTCTTCTGTCAAAATGACACGGGCGACCCGGCAATCGGTGAGTCCATGTTGGTGGTAATGATCAATGCCCAGCGGCAGTACTCGGTGGGAGAGGCCAATGGATCGGTTTACACCCCATACACCGCTTCCACCTGGATGCCGAGCTCAAGCCTGGCCATGGGCTACGGCATGACGAACACCGTGCAGGTGACGCGGGACCCAGGCGGATTGTTTACGCTCAGCTTGAACGGAGACGTGACTATGACATTTCGTGACGGGAGGACGCCGCTTCATTCAGGAGGTGGCGACGGTTACCTGGTGGTGATTTCCCCGCAGGACAGCTTTCCTGCCACCCCGGTGACCGTCACTTTCAAGGACAACTAGGAACTCGGTGCGGGAGACGGGAATGGAAAAAGTGAATCGTTCGGTAGCGTGGATCATGTTGTACTGCTTCTTTGGCGCCCAGATTCCGCTGTTTGCCCAAGGTCCTGCCCCGATGCCGATTCCCCCTGTTCCCTTATCGAGCTTGGAACCATCCAGGCTGTTGGAAAAGTCAGCAAATGCCGTTCCTGCGCCTGCCCCGAAGCCCGGCGTGCATGTCACCCGGTTGGTCGGGCCGCAGGACGCCGTGGTCATGGACCTGAACGATGTGCGCCTGGAGATTCCGGCGGGCGCGCTGAAGTCCACCACACCAATCGAGATTACGAGGCTTCCGGAGACTGTGCCCCTGGATGAGGGCATGAGCAACGTGACCGTTGGGGCGCAAGGATACCGTTTCGAGCCCCATGGACTGCAATTCCTGAAACCGGTCCGTATCACGATGGCATTTGACCCGGCAATCGCAGATTCCCAGACTGCGCTTTCGAATCTCTATACCTACTTCTTCAACTCGATCGCCGGGCGCTGGGAACGGCTGGAGAGGGAAACAATAGACAACAAGACGGCGAAGGTCATAAGTCTCAGTCTCCATTTCACCGACATGATCAACGCCACTTTGAAGCTCCCCGAGGGACCACAGCCTATCCAGTATGACGTGAATTCGATCAAGAACCTTGAAGCAGCCAATCCAACGGAAGGGGTCCCGATGCCTGATGGACCACAGCCCGGGCCATTCGGTGCTGCCTCCTTCCGTATTCCCCTTCGATTGCCTCTCGGGCGCGGCGGCGCCTCTCCGCAGCTGTCCCTTCGATATTCCAGTGATACCGGGGAGACTTGGCTGGGCAAAGGTTTCGACATCGAAGTACCTTCCATTACAATCGATACGCGTTTTGGTCTTCCCCATTACGACATTGTTCACGCGGGCTTCGATCGTTACAGCATGGATGGAGAAGAACTGCTGAGTATCGGAGCTGACACCGACGATTCGCTGCTCTTTCAGCCACGGGTCGAAAAGCGATTTGCGCGAATCAGGTGGTACAACGTCGGGGGGGCCGGCGGGGAGGATGACTACTGGCAGGTGACCGAAAAAAACGGTGCCATCCGGGAGTATGGGCACACAGGCGCCGGGGCCTGGCTGGGACCTGACCGGAGTACTCGCAGTAAGACTTTCGTCTGGTACCTGAGCAAGGAACGTGACAGTTTTGGCAACACGGTGAACTATGTGTACGTCAACGACTCGAACAACTACACCTACCTTTCTGATATCTACTATTCGGGCTTCGAAACGACGGGAGATCGCGGCGTATTTCACGTGCAGTTCGTGCTGGAGGGGGCCGAGCGGAATGACAAGCGGATAGACTCGAGGGGAGGATTCATTTCAAAGTTGGCGAGCAGG
>JBEKVA010000150.1:0-9441 GCA_049514475.1 Spirochaetia bacterium | reverse complement strand
GCGGCGACTGCCGCCTGGTCACTCCCCAGGGAAGGGAGCCTCCCGTCGAGTTCAGCGCCTCCCCCCTGCGCAGCCCCGAGGGCACCCTGTTCGGCATCCTCTACGTATTCCGAGAGACAACCGAGCGCGAAAAGTTGCAGAACCTCGTCACGCGAGGGCTGGAAGAGCTGGCCGCCGCGCAGAGGAAAGCCCTGCCCTCGCGGGAGACCGCAATTGCCGGCATCCGCTGCGAGGCGCTGTCCCTGCCCACTGCCTTGGGCGGCGGCGATGCGCTTGCCTGCTTCCGCCTCGACGATACGCACGTAGGGTTCTACGCGCTGGATGTGATCGGCCAGGGCATCCTCTCCTCGGTGTTCTCCCTCCTGCTGCGCACGTTCCTCTCCCCCCACGTCGATCGTGGAGGCATACTGGTGGAGCGCGAGCGCGGCGGACGGAATGCCACGGAGTACCGTGGCGGCGGCCAGAATGCCGCGGAGTACCGCGGCGGCGGGTTGAGGGTCCTCGCGCCCGCGGAGGTCGTGCGTGAGTTGAATCGGCGCCTCTTCCTCCGGGACGAGGCGAACCCGTTTTTCACCATCGCCTACGGGGTGTTCGATCAGAGCCAGGGCGTGGTGCGGCTGGTCCGTGCCGGTCACCCGTTTCCCCTGCTCCTCACCGCCGACGGCACGCTGCGCACGCTGAAGCCCGAGGGATACGCGGTCGGCCTTTTCCCGGGGTCGGACATCGCCACCGAGGAGTTCCGCTTGGAAAAGGGGGACCGGCTGTTCCTCTACTCGGACGGGCTGGTGGACTGCACCAACTCCGGCGGCATGACATTCAGCGCGCCGCGTTTCGCCGACCTGGTCACGGAGGGCAGGGGCCTGCTCCTCGCCGAGCAGGTGGCCGCCGTGCGCCGCGAGGTCGTGGCGTGGAGAGGGTCGGAGTCGTTCGCCGACGACGTGTCGCTTCTCGCGCTGGAGCGGGAATGAGAGAACGGCCTTACGGGGCCGGGAAACTGATGGCGAATGTGCTTCCCGCGCCGCCCGGCATGGTGAGGGTGCCGCGGATCTGGCTCACGAGGATGTTCACGATGCGCAGGCCCAGGGTGGCGGGGTTTCGGTAATCTACCCCCGGCGGGAACCCCACCCCGTCGTCGGCGACGGTGAGAAGAAGCTCACCGGACTCCTGCCTGCGCATCCGTATCCTGACCGTGCCCCTCCGCCCGTCGGGGAACGCATACTTCAGTGCATTGGAGAGCAGCTCGTTCAGGATCAGGCCGCAGGGCACGCTGAGGTCCATGTCCAGCGACATCTCCTCGATGTCGATGTCCAGGGCGACCGCATCGGAATTGCCGGCGTAGGAGTGGCGCAGGTGGGCGGCGAGGTCTCGCACGTACCCGGCAAAGCTGATGCCCCTCTGGTCCCCCGTCTGGTAGAGCTTCTCGTGGATGAGGGCCATTGACCTGACCCTGTCGCGGCTCTCGCCCAGCAGCGCCCGAGTGCCGGAGTCCTCCGCCGCGTTCGCCTGCAGGGCGAGCATGCTGGAGATCACCTGCAGGTTGTTCTTCACCCGGTGGTGGATCTCTTTCAGCAGCACCTCCTTGCCCCGGGCATCCTCCGCCTGCTTGAGGGCCGTGACGTCGCGCACCAGCACGATGACCTCATCCTCCCCGCTTGCCACGAAGCGCTCCTGGTAGTGCCGCCGGCCTTCCGCCAGCTCGACGTGGAACTCAAAGGTCTGGGGCGTGCCGGTGTCCAGCGCCGCCTTCGTGGCGGCCAGGGAACGCTCGAAGTGCACGGGGGAAATGAACGAATACAGCGCGAGGATCTGCTCGGGGTCCTTGCCCAGGAGATTGTTCGTTGCCTCGATCAGGGGCAGCTTCGTGGGGGAACGGGCATCCATGATGGTCCCCTCGCGGGTGACGCGGAAAATCACGTCGGGCACCGCGTCGAGGAACGCCTCGTTCCTTCGCTCGCTGGCAACCAGCTGCTCCGTCGAGCGGCTCAGCGCATCGAGCATCCCGTTGATGGCCGCCCCCAGATAGGCGATCTGGTCTTTCCCCTCGGCCGGCAGCCGGCGGGCAGGGTCCCCGCCCGTTCCGACGGACAGCACGCCGGAGCTCAGCCGCAGCAGGCGCGAGAGTATCCTCCTCTCGATGAAGAGGATCACCACCCCGCCGAAGACGATCCCGATGAACAGGAGCCAGACGATGAAGTACCGCAGCGTCAGCTCGCCCTGCTGGTTGATGTCCCGCGGCTCGTCGACCCGGATGCCGACGGCAGGGACCCCTTCCGTATCGCGCAGCACCGTGTAGGCGTATACGCGGTCCGCCCTCCGTGTGTCGATGGCCGGCGGCTCCCCCGGAGGGGCACTCTGCGCGGCCTTCTCGGCGTCCGAGACCGGCTCCTGTGTCCCTATGGGGGTGACGACGAGCGAGGTCTGCAGCGTCCCGGCAAGGCGCGCGGCTTCCCGGGCGTCCAGGAACACGCCCATGATAAGCGCACCACGGACCGGTCCCGCCCTGCGGCTGGTGATGATGGGCCGGGAAACTGCCAGCAGCGGGCCTTCCGGCAGCCTGATGATTCCCTGCGCGTGAGTCTCCGTCGTATTGAAGCGCCAGAACTCCGGGTGCTGGGACATCCAGAGCTGGAGGGCGGCGGACAGCCCCCCGGTGGCGTGGGTGGTGAAGTTGTAGCTCTGGCCGAAGACCGTCCGCCCTTTTGCGTCGATGAAAAGGATCACGTTCAGCCGGAGGTTTTCGAACACGTCGTCGGTGATGTTTGCGGCTACGTACGCGGGACTCCTGCCAACGACAAAGGCGTACGAATCGTCCCACGCTGCCCAGTCGTCGTCCATGCGGTTGAGATCGGTGAAGGTGGCATCCACCGCGTTCACGACCCGCTGCACGTCCTGCTCCAGGTAGCGCTTCTCGAGCCGGGCAAAGCTGTCAAGCAGCAGGGCGCGGGTGACGGTCACCAGGATGATCATCATGACGACCAGGGTCCCGCCAATGACGAGGAGGATCCGTTTGCGCATGCCTGTTGAAAACAGCCTATACCCGCCCAATGCCGAGGTCAAGACAAAGTGACGGCCTGGGACAGGGCGCGCCGGCGGTTGGCGCGGGGGCCGCGGCCTATTTCGAGAGCAGCACCACCAGCGAGCGCGGGGCCAGGAGGTACGTGTCGGAGGGTACGCGCGCCTCGCTTCCCTGTTCGGCGATGTCGCTCGGGGAGGCCCGGGCGGTGTCGATGGCCCGGTGCCATGCATCTCTTCCCTGAGGGATGGCCGCCAGCGTGAAGAGCGTCTCGCGCTCGCCTGCGTTGAACATCATGAGGATGTCGTTGTCATCGCGGTCGGCCTCGATCTCCGACTTGTTCCCGTCGATGAGGACCATGAGAGTCCGCCTCTGCTCCCCCCAGTCGGCCGGCTGCGCCGTTTCCGAGAGCCAGGTGATGTCGGGGATCAGGTCGTGCCGCGACTCCTTTCCACTGTAGAACTCGGGCCTGAGGAACGCGGGATGGCGCATGCGGAAACCGATGAGCTGCCGGCAGAAGCGGTGGATGTCCGCGTGCGCGGAAAGCAGCCGCCAGTCGTACCAGGAAACATCGTTGTTCTGGCACCAGGGGTTGTTGTTCCCCTTCTGCGTGCGGCGAAACTCGTCGCCGCCGAGGAGCATCGGCGTGCCGAGGGAGAGGAGCAGGGTGGCGAGGAAGTTCTTCACCTGCCTGCCGCGTACCGCCTCGACGGCGGGGTTCGTCGTGGGGCCCTCCACGCCATAGTTCGCCCCCTGGTCGGGCGTCGCGCCGTCCGTGTTGTCTTCCCCATTCTCCGTGTTGTGCTTGCGCGCGTAGCTTACCAGGTCATTGAGGGTGAACCCGTCGTGCGAGGCGATGAAATTGATGCTGTGGAAAGGCTTTCTGCCGTCGCGCAGGTACAGGTCGGAGCTTCCCGCCACGCGCGTTGCCAGGTGGGACACCTGGCCGGGGTCCCCCCGCCAGAAGCGGCGCACGTCGTCGCGGAAACGGTCGTTCCACTCGGCCCACCGCCCGCCGGGAAATGAGCCGACCTGGTAGGCACCGGCGGCGTCCCACGCCTCGGCGATGATCTTGCTCTCCCGCAGCACCGGGTCTTCCGCAATGCGCTCGAGGATGGGAGGGTTCTCCATGAGCCGCCCGTCAGTGTCCCGGCCCAGCACCGACCCCAGGTCGAAGCGGAAGCCGTCCACGTGCATCTGCACCACCCAGTAGTGAAGGCAGTCCAGGATGAACGTGCGCATGATGGGGTGATTGCAGTTCAGCGTGTTCCCGCAGCCGGTGAAGTTCTTGTAGACCCGCGGGTTCTTCTCGTCCAGCATGTAATAGATGGCATTGTCCCAGCCGCGGAAGCACAGTGTGGGCCCGCTCTCGTCCCCTTCCGCCGTGTGGTTGAAAACGATGTCGAGGATCACCTCGATGCCGGCGGCGTGCAGCTCCCGCACCATCTCCTTGAACTCGGTGACCTGCTCTCCCAGCGCGCCGCTTGACGCGTATCGCCCCTTGGGCGCGAAGAAGGAGATCGTGTTGTATCCCCAGTAGTTCGCCAGGCGCCCGCCGGTGCGGGGGTTCCTCCGCGTGTTCTCCAACTCGTCGAATTCCTGCACCGGCAGGAGCTCCAGCGCGGTGATGCCCAGCTCCTTGAAATACGGGATCCGTTCGCTCACGCCGCGGAAGGTGCCCGGGTGCGCTGCCCCCGAGCTGGGGTGCAGCGTCAGGCCGCGCACGTGCGTTTCGTAGACCACGCTCAGTCGGAGCGGCCGGTTCAGCGGCCGATCCCCGCGCCAGTCGAAGTCGTCGGAGACGACAATGCCCTTGGGCATGCCGGTGATATCCGAGGTGGTGGACATGACGAGCGGCCCGGCTGTCGAGGAGAGGTCGTGGCCGCGCGCGTCCGCGAGGTTCCACGTGAAGTTCCCGGTGACCGCTTTCACGTACGGGTCCAGGAGGAGCTTGTGGGGATTGAACCGGTGACCCCGCTCGGGCTCCCAGGGCCCGTCGACGCGGTACAGGTAGCAGGTTCCTGGGCCGGCACCGTCCACCTGCACGTGCCAGACATCGCCCGTCCTGTTCAGCCGGGGATCAAGGGGGATCTCGCGGAAGGGAGAAGAGCCCTGGGGGTCGCTGAAGAGGAGCAGTGACACCGCCGTTGCGTGCCGGCTGAACACGGAAAACTGTGTGCCCCGCGCATTGGGGGTGGCCCCGAAGGGCAGGGGCGCGCCCGGCAGGACGCGGATGTCGGACGCAGCGATACGCGTTCCTCCTCTGCGGATGCGCCATTACTCTAGGCCCCTGTCAGGCGGCGGTCAAGTGCGGAGGTGCATCCCGGGGGCCGTGGAGAGGGAGCTCCCGGGTCCCCCGCGCTTGACCGCCGCTTCCTTTGCCACCACAATGCGCTGCCATGGACACCACAGCCCTTAGCCGCGAGCTGGAGAAATCCCTTGCCGCGGTCCCCCTGCTGGACGCTCACACCCACCTGGATGCCACGCACCTGTGCGCGCGGGGGCTGCATGACATCCTCCTCTACCACATGGTGATCAGCGACCTGGTGAGCGCGGGATGCCCCGACCGGGAACGGCTCTCCGAGAACCCCGGCGAGGAGGAGGCGCGCACCCGCATCGAGCGCGCCCTGCCGTACCTGCCGGCCATCTCCAACACAAGCTGCTCCTGGGGCCTGCGCATCATCCTCGCGGATCTTTTTGGCTGGCGGCAGCCGGTGACTGCTGCCAACTGGAGGAAACTTGACGCGCTGATCCGCGAGCGCGCCCAGGAGCCGGGCCGGGCACGGGAAATCCAGGGGAAGGCGGGCATCGCGCGCAGCTGCACCGAGCTGTGGCGCCGTCACGACGGGCGCGCGGATGCCATGCTGCAGTATTCCCTGGAGTGGGCGTTCTTCGCCCGCGCGCAGTGGGGCGAGAACGACACGGCCGTGTACGAGCTGGAGAAGGCGTGGTCGGAGGGCGCGCCGAGTGCTCCCTCGCCGGTGAGTGGGGGCGGCGCCCGGCCTGCCCCGTCGCGGCAGGTGCGCACCCTGCGGGACGTGCACGACGCGCTGGACGCCTACATCCAGGGCATTCCCTCCCTCGTGGTGAGCACCGCGCAGCACATCTCCACCGATATCGACTTCCGCCCCGTGAGTGACCGCGAGATGGCGGCCGCCCTGAAACATCGCGCGCGCGCCGGGAAGGAGGAGCGCGACATCTATGCCTCCTATATCCTTGAACAGTTCTTCGCGCGCTGGGAAGAGGCGAAGAGCAATGTCGTATTCCAGTTCTCCCTGGGGGCCGAGCCGCTGCCGGCGGAAACCGCCAGCCGCCTGACGCAGAAGACCCTCGCCTCCCTCGCCGAGATGGTGGCGCGCCATCCCCGCATCCACTTCCAATGCTTCCTCGCCAGCGCGCACGCCAACCAGACGCTGTGCACCCTGGCACGCGAGCTTCCCAACTTCTCCCTCAGCGGCTACTGGTGGCACAACTTCTTTCCCGCTTTCATTGAACGGGTCATGCGGGAGAGGCTGGACATGCTTTCCACCGCGCGTCAGGTGGGTTTCTTCTCGGATGCCTATACAATGGAATGGAGCTACGCGAAGACGATCATCGTGCGCCGCGTGCTTGCCCGGATCCTCGCGGAGAAGATCCAGGACGGGCAGTATGACAGGAAGGGAGCGCTGGCGATTGCGCGGGAGATCCTCTTCGAGACCACCCGTCACCTCCTGCACCTGGAACCGTCCGTCACGCCGGTCCGCGGGCCCGTGAAGGGTGCGGCGCGCACCGCGCGCGGCGCGGCGGGGTAGGACGTGGCAGAGCGCATCGACGTCCTCGGCCTGGGCGCGGTTGCCGTGGACGACCTGCTGTTCCTGTCGGAGTTCCCGCGCCCCGACGGCAAGATGCCCATCCTGCGCCGCGAGCGGCGCGCCGGCGGACTGGCCGGCACCGCCCTGGTGGCCGCGCGGCGCTTGGGCTGCTCGTGCGCATACGCGGGGACCCTGGGGGAGGATGAGCTCTCGCGCTTCATCATCGAGGGGTTCCAGTCCGAGGGCGTCACGACGTCGCACCTGGTGCGCCGCGCCGGCTGCCCTCCGTTTCACTCGACGATCCTCGTGGACACGGGCACGACGACGCGCACGATTCTCTACGACGACCAGGGGGTCGTCGGCGCCGATCCCGCCCTCCCTTCAGAGGAGGTGATCCGATCGGCGCGGGTGCTCATGGTGGACCACGTGGGCCTGGAGGGCATGGTGCGTGCGGCCGGCATTGCCCGCGCCGCCGGCATCCCCGTTGTCGCCGACCTGGAGCGGGACGCCGGGTGGCTTTTCGCCGATCTTTTCTCCCTGGCGGACCACCTGATCCTGCCCATCGAGTTCGCGCGGCGGATGAGCGGCAAAGCGGACGGACCCTCGATAGCGCGGGCGCTCTGGGCCGACGGCCGTGCCGCCGTGGTGGTGACGGCGAGCGGCGAAGGCTCGTGGTATATGACCGCCGAGGAACCGGGACGCGTCTTTCACCAGCCGGCATTTTCCGTCGAGGCGGTCGACACCAACGGATGCGGAGACGTGTTTCACGGCGTGTACGCGGCGGTACTCAGCGAGGGGATGGCCGCCGCGGAGAGGATACGATACGCCGCGGCGGTGGCAGCCCTGAAGGCGACGCACGCCGGCGGGCAGAAAGGGATACCGCTCCGCCCCGAGGTCGATCGGTTCCTCGGGGAGCGCGCGGGAGAGGCCCAGCGCCGGCAGGTGTGAGCGCCGGGACGGCGGCCCCTCAGGCGCCTGCCACGCTCCCTGCCAGGCCGATCTCCTTTGCCGCCGTCCGCATGCCCGCAATGGTGTCGGAGATCACCTCGCCGATCTCGACGCCCATCATCGCGGCGCCCTTTTCGATCACTGACCTGTTCACGCCGGCCGCGAAACGCGCGTCCTTCCATTTCTTCTTCACCGAGGATGCTTCCATGTCCAGGACGCTTCGCGAGGGGCGCATCAGGGCCGAGGCCTTCACGAGGCCCGTGAGCTCATCGATGGTGTACAGGACCTTCTCCATGCGGTGCACCGGCTCCACCTCGGAGCAGATCCCCCACCCGTGGCTCACCACGGCGCGGATATAGTCCTCGGGAAAGCCCGCCTCGCGCAGGATCTCGGGGCTCCGCTTGCAGTGCTGTTCGGGAAACTGCTCGTAGTCGATGTCGTGGACCAGCCCGATGATGCCCCATTTCTCCTCGTCCTCGCCGTACGTGCGCGCGTAGTGGCGCATGACGGCCTCGACGGAAAGTGCATGGCCGCGGAGACTCTCGGTGGCGTTGTACTTCAGGAAGAGGGCGAGCGCCTCTTCCCGTGTGGGAACGTGCGTTTCGACTGGCATGAAAGGAATGTAGCCGGCTCCGGCCCCCGGGGGCAAGCCCGGCGGGGACGGGTGGGGTGCCCCGGCGGCCCAGGCGCACTGCCAGGGCACCCCTCTCTGCCGCCGCCGCCCCTGCTCCCCGGTGCATGGGTGGACTGCGTTTGCACGGAAAGGAAATGCTGAGTATCTTAGAGCCCATGAACGGAAGGCGGGCGGATCAGCTGCCAGGCTCTTTTTTCGAGCTGGTCCGGCTCTCGGAGATGCCGGTTCTCGTGGATTTCTGGGCCGAATGGTGCGGCCCATGCCGAACGGTGTCCCCTGCCATTGAGCGGCTTGCCCGCGAATACGCGGGGCGCGTCCTCACCGTGAAGGTCAACGTGGACAGAAAGCCGAATGTCGCGCAGGCCTACGAAATACAGGGCATTCCCACCATCATGCTCTTCTGGCGGGGCGAGCCCCGGATGCGGCTCACCGGTGCCTACCCCTACGAGGCGATATTGCAGAACCTGCTGGAAAACTGGCCGTCGGAGGCGGGGCTGACCGCGGAGGGCGCTCAGCCGGATTGAGGGCACAGGGCCTGAGCGCGGGGCCGTTTGCGGCTCCTCCCCCAGGGCCGCAATCCTCACTCGATCGCGGTGATCTCCGCGAGGGCCTGCCGCGGCGTTCCCCTCTCCCCGAAGGATTGCAGCCATTCTCCTATCAGGAGCTTTGGCCCGATGAGCAGATCCGCCCGTGTCCCCCCCGCGGTTGCAGTGAATGACCCCGAGAGGAGCATCTTTTTCCTGGCGGCCTT
This sequence comes from Spirochaetia bacterium, assembly GCA_049514475.1. Lineage (GTDB taxonomy): Bacteria > Spirochaetota > Spirochaetia > SZUA-6 > Fen-1364 > Fen-1364. Next base: position 304 of record JBEKVA010000150.1, on the reverse strand, counting down.
CACCGTGGTCGTCAGCCGCCAGGTGCCGCCTGATCCCGAAAGCGTTGCCGGCGCATATCCGTCTTTTAGGAAAGCGGCAAGCCTGTTCGGCGCATCTGGAAAACTCTCCGCAGGGAGATCAAGGGTGACGCGCAGTGTGTGAAAGACACCGGGAGTGTGCGCGGAGGCGAGCGGGCCGAATACATCCGGGGTTCCCCCCAGGAGCCGGGCCAGGCCTTCGGCGTCCCAGGCGGTCAGCGCGATCACCGTCTGCCCGAACCATGGCGTTTCCTGCCCGAGCACCCCGGACCCTTCGACGAGCGCC
>JBEKVA010000149.1:0-9537 GCA_049514475.1 Spirochaetia bacterium | reverse complement strand
GCGGGCAGCCAGGCTATTTCCTCACCGCCGATTCACTCGGCCGCGTGGAGGAGGTGGAGCGGGCGCTGCGGGAGATCCCCGACATCTCCTACGGGGTCTCGCTGCCCGACCTGCTGCGGGAGGTCAACCGCGCCGTCACGGGGCAGGACGCGCTGCCGTCCAACCGCGCCGTCGTGGCGGTGTTCGCCCGGCTTCTCGGCGCGGCCGGCGGCTCCTCCCCCGGGGCGTCCCTTCTGTCCAACCTGACCAACCGGGATTTCACGCGCATCACCCTCAGCTTCCGCATCCTGAACTCCTCCACCGGCCACTACATGGACGAGGCGCGCTTTCGGGCCCTCCTTGCCTCCATGCAGAAGACCCTCGACGCGCACCCCACGGGCGCGCGCGCGGTGATCTGGGGCGACCTGCTGCGCAACCTCGCATTCGCGGATTCCCTTCGCCGCTCCCTCCTGCTCTCCATGGCCATCTCGGTTCTGTCCATCCTCGTCCTCACGATGTTCGTATTCCGCTCCCCCCTGTTCGGGCTGTACCCGCTGGTGCCGCTCGTCGAGGGGCTCCTGCTGAACTACGCGCTGATGGCCCTCACGGGGATCCCGCTGGACATGACGACCATCATGGTGTCCAACATCGCCATCGGGGTCGGGGTCGACGGGGCCATCTACCTGGTCATCCAGTACAGGCGCCAGCTGGCGGATACGCCGGCAAACCCCGCCGGCGCCCTGGAGAAGACCCTCGTGATCATGGGCCAGCCCGTGCTGCTTTCCAGCCTCTCCATCGCCTTCGGCCTGCTCGTTTTCGCAACAGCGGCCTTCCGTCCCATCGTCTATTTTGGTATGCTCGTGCTGTTCACGCTGCTGGCGACCACCCTGGGGACGCTCGTCACCCTGCCAACCCTGCTGGCACTCGACACGCGCGCGCGGCGCTCGCGCGGGCATCGAACGTGAGCCGTTCGGTGCCGCCTGGCCCGCGCGCACGCTTGACGACATGTCCACCCCGAATTAGGGTGGGGCGAAAGAGAGGAAGCCTCCATGAGCATCGCCATCTCGGTTGTTGAATCGAAAGCCGAGCTGAAAAAATTCATCCGCTTTCCCGAGGTGCTCTACCGGGGAAATCCCTGCTGGGTCCCCCCGCTGATCCGCGACGAGATCGAGACGCTCACCCCCGGGCGCAACCCCGCCTTCGAGAACGCGGAGGCACGCTGCTTCCTCGCGCGGCGCGAGGGCAGGATCGTCGGCCGCGTGGCCGGCATTCTCAACCGGGGGGCAAACGAAAAGTACGGGACGAAGAACCTGCGCTTCAGCTGGTTCGACACAATAGACGATTTCGAGGTGGCCTCCGCGCTGATCGGCGCCGTCGAGGACTGGGGCCGGCAGAAGGGCATGGTCACGCTCACCGGACCGCACAGCTTCACCGACCTGGACCCCGAGGGCGTGCTGGTGGAGGGATTCGAAGAGCTGGCAACCATCTCGGTCTTCTACAACCATCCCTACTATGCGCCGCTGCTGGAGCGCCTGGGGTTCACCAAGGAGGTGGACTACGTGGAGTTCCAGGCCCTGGCGCCGAAGGGCACCGTCATCCCAGAGAAGATGATCAAGCTCTCCGAGTGGGCGGCCAAGAGGAACGGCTTCCGCCTGCAGCATTTCACCGACGTCAAGGTGCTGCGCCGCGAGAGGGGCCAGGAGCTGTTCGAGCTGGTCGACGAGGCCTTCGACGAGCTGTACGGCACCGTCCCCCTGACGCAGAAACAGAAGGACTACTACATCGGCAAGTACCTGCCCTTCGCCAATCCCGAGTTCATCAAGATCGTGCTGAATGACCAGGACGTCATGGTGGGGTTCCTGCTCTCCATTCCCAGTCTCGCGAAAGCCCTGCAGAAGGCGCGGGGCAGGCTCTTCCCCCTCGGCTTCTTCCACATCCTGCGCGCCCTGAAGAAATACGATACTCTTGATTTCCTCATGGCGGGAGTCAAGAAGGAATATCGCGGAAAGGGCATCGATCTCATGATGACCATCGACGTATTCCGCAGCGCCCTGGCGCGGGGCGTCCGCCTTGCCGAGTCCAACCCCGAGCTGGAGACGAACGCGAAGATCCAGAACGAGTGGAAGGTCGTGGAGACGCGCCAGCACAAGAGGCGCCGCATCTACAGGAAGAGCATCAGCCAGGCATAACGGCATGCGCGCGGCACCCCGCAGGATCCTGGCATCCGTCCAGGACTGGTTTTTCGTTGCGATCTCCCTGGGTCACGACCGCACGGTACGGCTCGTGCTGGAGCTCGACGGCCTGGTCGACCAGCCGCGCCTGGCGCGCGCGCTGCGGATGCTCTTCGACGCGGAGCCGGTGCTCGGCTGCCGTTTTGCCCCGGGGATCTTCCGCGGCTGGTGGCGCGCCCGCTCCGACCTTGATTCCCTGGAGACCTGCATCCTCATCGAGAGCACCGACGTGCAGCGGGACCTGCACGCGTTCATGGCGCGCTCCATAGACCCTGACACCGACCCGCTGGTGGAGATCGGGATCTTCCGTTCCACGACGGACACCATCTGCATCAAGCTGAGCCACGCAGTCATGGACGGGGGGGCATTCAAGCAGCTCGTGCAGCGACTGACCACGCTGTACAGGGCGCTGGGCGCCGATGAGTCCGCCGTTCCCCAGCTCGACCTTGCCATGGACCGGGGACAGGGGCAGGTGCTCCGCCGGCTGCCGGCGCGGGAGCGGCTGCGGGCGTTTCTGACACAGCCATTTCACAAGAAGACGTGGAGCTTTCCCTACCTTCGCGGAGACCCCGCCGACTTCACCTTCTCGGCCACGACCGCCGGCATTTCCATTGCCGCGCTGCGCGAGGCGGTGCGCCGCCGCGGGGCGACGATCACCGACGCGCTCGTCACGTGCTTCGCCCGCGCGCTGTTCGCCCTCACCGAGGCCCAGCCCGATGTGCCCATCCCGCTCACCCTCGCCATGGACCTCCGCAGGTACCTGGACGCCCCGGAGACCGCCACGCTGTGCAATCTCAGCTCCCTGGCGTGGATCGAGCTGTTTCACAGGACGGGGGCGTCCATCGAGGACACCCTGTGCGAGGTGCACGCCTCCCTGGAGGCCACCATGAACGACTACCCGGGCGTCGGGCTTGCCATGGTGATGGAAATCGTCTCCGTGCTGGGCTACACGGGGTTCCGCGTCACCAACAGGATCCGCGCGCGCATGGCGCGCAGCCAGGGCCGCGAGTTTCCTTCCCTGTCGAACATCGGCGTGATGGACCCCACGGTGATGGATTTCGGGGACCTGCGCATGAAGCAGGCGCGCTTCTACGGTCCGGTCATGTTCCCGCCCTCGTTCTTCATCGTGTCAGGCAGCTTCGAGGATACTCTCTATTTTTCCGCCTCTTACCCGAAGAATGTCGTCCCGGGCCGGCTCGTCGAGGAGTACATGGACCAGATGGTGAAGGAGATCTGCTCCCTCGTCTGAAGCAGGAAAGCCGCAGCAGTGCCGACAAAACGGACTGTCAACACAGTGCGTGTTATATTGATTCAGTGCTATACTATGCACGTACAATAATGCATGGAGGCGATTGGTGGCAATTGATGAAGGCATGTCGGTCGGAATAAGCGATATCGGCATCTATGTTCCTCCTCCGGCCATGGCCATGGAAACGCTCGTCGAGCACCGCGTGCGCCAGAACCCGCGGATGGACAGGCACCTGGAAAGGGCCTGCAGGGTCACCGGGCAGAAGGTCATAAGGTTCCCCGAGCTGTGGGAAGACAGCGCGACACTCGCGGCAACGGCGGCGCACTCCCTGGTGGCGGGCAATCCCGCCATCGACGTGCGCTCCATCAGGCACCTCGCCGTCGGGACGGAGACCGGGGTGGATCACTCGAAACCGATGTCGGCCTACGTGCAGGGCATGCTGCAGAAGGCGGGCATCGAGCTGCCGGGCTCCCTCTCCAGCTTCCAGGTGCAGCACGCCTGCGCCGGGGGCACGATGGCGATGCTCGGCGTTGCCGGCATGCTGGCCGTCGGCCGCAGGGCTGATGACTGCGGCATCGTGGTGAACTCGGATATCGCCCGCTACGAAACGGAGTCTACCGCGGAGATCACGCAGGGCGCCGGCGCCGTTGCGCTGCACATCGCCTGCTCCCCGCGGCTTCTCTCGCTGGACCTTGCTTCCCTGGGGTTCTTCTCCGCGGACGTGGATGATTTCTTCCGCCCCCTGGGGTCCACGACCGCGCGGGTGGACGGCGGCTACTCGATGCGCTGCTACTGGGAAAGCCTGGAGGCGGCGTTCCTCGACCACTGCGCCCGCGCCGGCACGAGGCCCGACCAGACGCTGCTGGACACCGATTACTTCGTGCTGCACACGCCCTTCCGCAACATGCCGGAGAGCGCAATGGAAAAGCTCCTGGGTCACGTGCTGGGCTACGACGCGGAACGCACGAAGTCCTTCCTGGCGGAACGCAGCTTCGCGGCGGGCATCGATCCGCTGGCGCGCATCGGCAACATCTACAACGGCTCCCTGCCCATCGCGCTTGCCTTTCTGCTGCAGGACCGCTGGCGTGCCCTCGGGGATGCGATCGTCGGCAAGCGCGTCCTGCTCGCCTCCTACGGCTCGGGAAACACGATGATCGTGATAGCCTGCCGGGTCGAAGCGCAGGCGGTGCAGGTCATTTCCCGCTGGGACCTCGATCGGATATTCTCCACGGCACGCCCCGCCTCCATGGAGGAGTACGACGCATGGACGGCGGGTCCCGTTCAACCCGAGCTTCAGGCGCGTCTCATGGAAAATGCCAGCCCGCCGCCGGATGCCTTCGTGCTCACCGGCATTCGCAAGGATGGTTACCGTGAATACACCTACAAGGAGTCCGGGCAGCAGGGACATCGCAGCGAGGAAAGAGAAACACCTGACGATCTGCACGGATCCGTCGCGATTTCAGGTTGAGGCAGGCGGGGCCGGTTTCGAAGGCGTGCGGTTCCTGCACGACGCGCTGCCCGAGATAGCGGAGACGGAGCTCGATACCTCCATCAGGTTCCTCGGCCAGACCGTCACCATGCCATTTTTCATCTCGTGCATGACCGGCGGATCCGAGGGCGGGTTTCGGGCCAACCGGCTGCTCGCCGCCGCCGCGCAGGCACTCGGCATACCCGTCGGCCTGGGGTCCATCCGCCCCCTGCTGCGCGATGCAGGGCTCTTTGACCATTTCAACATCAAGCCCGCGGCGCCCGACGTGCCGGTCCTCGCGAATATCGGGGCGGTGCAGGCGCGGGACGAGCCGCCCGGCCCGCTGCTGGAGATGCTTGCACGGCTGCAGGTGCAGGCCCTGGTGATCCATCTGAATGTCGGCCAGGAGCTGTTCCAGCCGGAAGGGGACCGCGATTTCCGCGGCGTGAAGGCCGCCATTGCCCGCTGGTGCGAGCGGTGCCCGCTGCCGGTCATCGTCAAGGAAACGGGCTTCGGCATCCGTGCGGGGCTGATCCGCGAGCTTCTCGACGCGGGCGCGGCCTACGTGGACATTGCCGGCGCGGGGGGCACCAACTGGATCACCGTTGAATCGTATCGCCTGGAGGAAGAGCAGAAGGCGGCGGCTGCCGAGTTTTCAGACTGGGGGATTCCCACTGCGCTCCTCCTGGCCTCCTGCGGTGGGCTGTCCCATGGGCTCCTGGCATCAGGGGGCATCCGCACGGGCATGGACGCGGCGAAGGCCCTCGCCATGGGAGCAGAGGCGGCCGGTCTTGCCTTGCCGGTGATCCGCGCGGTGGTGGCCGGAGGCGTCGATGCGGTGGTTGATCTTTTTCAGTCGATGGAAAGGACCCTCCGCGCTGTGATGATGATGACCGGCTCACGGACCGTTGCCGACCTGCGCCGCGGGACGACCTGGCGCGAGCCGGGCTTCGCGGCGGCCGTCGATTCCTTCTCCCGCGGGGAGGCAGGCGGCGAGGCGGGTGGCCATGCGGATGGCCATGCGGGCAGGCCCCGCGCGCCATGAGCGCCGATTTTTCACTCCGCCTGAAGGAGCTGCGCCTCCGCCGTGCCCTGCGCCAGAAGGACCTGGCCGCCGCTCTCGGCCTGGCCCAGACAACCATCGCCAACTACGAGCAGAAGCTGCGCTTCCCCGACGAGGGCATCCTGATACGGATTGCTGACTATTTCGGGGTTTCACTGGATCACCTGATGGGACGGGACAACGGGTACACGGGGGCGCCGACCGCCCCCGGGGCGGAAGAGGCCGTCGCGGGCAAGGAGCCGCCGGTGCCCGAGCTTGCGCGGGAGTACCTGGCGGCGTTTCGCGCTCTTGGCACGGAGGCTGCCCGCCTTGTACTGCAGGGCGCCGTCTCAGGCGGGGCAGGCATGCGCGAGCTCTACCTCGACATTTTCGCGCCTGCCCTGCGCGAGGTGGGGAGGCTGTGGGCGCTCGGCGAGCTGTCGGTCGGCGAAGAGCACACCTTCAGCGAGGCAACCCAGCGGCTGATGTCGCAGTACTTCGCGAGCGCCAGCTTTGCCTCCCCGGCGCGACCCACGGGCCTGCGCTGCGTGGCGGCCTCCGCCAGCGGCGAGGCGCACCTCATTGGCGCCCGCATGGTTGCCGACTTCCTGGCAGCCGCGGGATGGGAGGTGAGCTTCCCCGGCGGCAACCTCTCCATTCATCACCTGCGCGAGCTGCTCATCGCCCGTCCCCCCAGCCTCCTTGCGCTCTCCGTCACCATGCCTATCAACCTGAACGGAGCCTCTGATCTGCTCAGGGCAATTCGAGGGGAGGTGTCCCTGTCCGGCATGCGCGTCATGGCAGGAGGGCAGGCGTTCGCAGCGCGCAAGCTTGCGGGCAAGGATATCGGGGCCGACGCCACTGCCGATGACGCCGAAGGCGCAGTAAAGGCGGCCAAGGAGCTGTTCGGGCTGACGTAGGGCGCGACCGCAAGGCCGCGGCACAGTCAGGTCAGGACAACCCGCGGCACTGAGACCAGGGGAATGGCAGCCGCCTCCGCATGGGCGCGCACCCGCGAGGCAATAACGCGAGCGCCCGCCTCGTCCCTGGCGACAAGGAAGAATGCGCCTCCTCCGCCGGCGCCGCTCAGCTTGCCTCCCAGGGCGCCTGCCGCGCGGCCCGCGGAAAGAAGCTCCTCCAGCCATGGCGTGCCCAACCCCAGCAGGGCGAGGGTCTCCATCGCCTCATTGGCGAGGGCCGCAATGCTTTCCACCACGCCGCCCGCCCCGCTTTCCAGCACTTCGCGCGCCCGGGCCGCGCATGCCCCTAGGGCCTCGATGGATCGGCGGGCGGCCTGCTCGCCGGATCTCACCCGCTCTCCGAGGGCGCCCACGAGCTCTCCACACCCTTCGGCCCGCGGGACCGCGGCCACCACCAGGTGCAGGGGGCTGGCGGAAAGCGGCTGGCGCGCGGGAAGCTGCGGAGGGCGGGGAAGGAATGCAAACATCCCCGAGGCGAGGGAAAGACCGGTGTCGATGCCCGAGGGGGTGCCGTGAAAGAGGTGCTCGGCATCGTGGGCCAGATGCCACGCGTGCTCGTGATCCGTCGCTCTGTCCGCTCCGGCATGCGCGAGCGCCGCGAGGGCGAACGCGCCGCACAGCGCCGCCGAGCTGCCGAAGCCCACGCCGCGCTCCACAGTGTAATCGATCAGGACGCGGCATCGACCTCGGGCGGCCAGCTCGGGCAGCAGCGCCTCCAGGCGCGCCAGCACCGACTGGACCTTTTCCCTGTCGTCGACGGGCACCGCGCCGAGATCCCAGCCGCGCCCCCCGTCATCCGAGAGGCGGACCGTGGTGCACTCCGGCAGTGAAACGCCGATTGCACCATGCCCGTATACCGCCGCGTGCTCGCCGAAAAGGAGAAGCTTCGCGGAGGCGCGCCCTAGTCCTCCCATATGACTCCCTGCTCGGCAAGCGGCGCGCTCAAGGTGTCCAGGGACCCCAGCGACGCACTGTTCGGAAGGAGACACATGCCCAGCTCGTTGCCGGCACCCACAGCCTTGCAGCAGCGTGCATCAAGCCCGGCAGGGGCGGCGATTTCCGCGGGGACGCCAATCGATCTGCCAAGCGCGAGAGCCAGCAACGCGTACTCCGACAGGCGCTGCCGGGCTTCAGCGGCGGAGACCGCGTTGACGAACGAAGACACAAACCGGTTGGAATCGGCCAGGAACTCCCGTGCCTTCACGGGGGAGCGCGCTTTCCATTCCGCGTAGCGGAGCACCGCCTCCCGCGTCGACACCGCGGCAGGCCCCGAAAAGAGGAGCACCGACGGGCGCCACGACAGGGTGCAGGCCTCCCACCAGGGCTCCGCTCCGCCCTGGAAAAGACCAAGGCCGCCATGGTAGGAGCACAGGACGTCGTAGCCGCTTCCCGCTCCGCCCTGTGCGCGGCGATGCGCCTTCACGGCGAGCCGGCACGCGGTGCCGTCCTGCGCCGCGTCCCGCCGGCCTGCCGCGTCCAGGAGCGCGCAGGTGAGGGCGACCGTCACCGCAGCGCTCGAACCAAGGCCGGCTTTCCTGCCTCCCGGCAGGAAGAAGTCACCCGAGTCTATCGTCACGTGTGCCTGCAACTCGCGGCGGCTTCCGGCATTGCCGCCGAGCCACTGTTCGACGGTAGAGACGATCGCCGTTACGAGGGTGCTTGCCGCGGCTTGCCCGGGCGTCCAGGCGAGCTGGCCGCCCGGCCATGAGCCCTCCACTTGGAGGCCCGGGGAGGCCCGGGAGACCAGGTGCACGCGCCGTTCCACCGCCATGGCAACTCCGATGCCCCCTTCCTCGAGCACCGCGTATTCGCCCAGGAGGAGCAGGTTGCCGGGAACCGAGAGACGCATGGGCGGGGTCAGCCTTCCACCGCGGGATACCGAAGGCCTTCGCCGGGGTGACAGCTGATGAGCTGGATCCCCGAATCAAGCTCCTGGATCCCTGCCGTCACCGCGGCGAGATCCTTCGAGAGGCAGAGCACCTTGACCTGCGGGCCCGCATCGATGGTCTCCCAGGCGCCGACGCCGCGGCTGCGCATCGCGGCGCAGGCGTGGATGACCGCCACGGTGGCGGGCAGCCAGAAGAGCAGGGAAGGGCGGGCGGCGAGGATGGCCGCGTGCATGAGACTGTAGCTGCGCCGCGCGCTCTCCCCCAGCTGCTCCAGGTCGCGGATCTCCAGGGCGTGCAGCGCATCGGGGAGGATGGCCGCCGATTCCTTTATCCAGTTGAAATAGTAGGGGGAGGTGGCGCGGGTTTCCTCCATGGCGCGGCGGGAGGATACCGGCTTCGGGCCGCGGTGGGTGACGGCCACCAGGATGCGCAGCTCGGGCCAGTGCCCGGGCCCGAAGAGCGGGCGGGCGCGGCGCGCGCCGGCGGGCAGCAGCACAAAACCGCCGAACACCGCGCGGGCGGCTGAGGCGGAGCCCACGCGCGCGACGGCGGAGAGGTCACTCGCCGCGGCCTCCACACCGGCGGCGCGCGCGCAGGCGCCGGCCAGCGCCGCGAAGCCCGAGGAGGAGCTTGCCATGCCCGCCGAGGTGGGAAAGCTGTTGGTGCTCACGGCGCGAAAATGCGTGGTGGTGCCCAGGG
>JBEKVA010000148.1:0-9553 GCA_049514475.1 Spirochaetia bacterium | reverse complement strand
TGGTATGGCCCAGCAGGCAGCCCCACTTGGGTCCCCTTCGAGGGCAGCAGTAGCGGCAGTATCAGCTCGATTGCAACCTTGGGCACCACGGTCTACGTAGGAGGCGTGAATGCATCGGGAGCCGCTGGGTACTGGTATGGTCCAGCGGGGAGCAGTAACCCCACCTGGATCACCTGCGATGGTAGCGGCAGCGTCTACTCCTTTGCAGTGGTAACCCAATAGGAGGCGAGGTCAGCAAGGTGCCGTTCGACTGCCTGGGGCACGAGCAGCAAGAACAATGCGGTAAGAACTCTCCTTCTATGCAGTAGCCGAATTGGCAAGGCAGACCTTCGGAAGGACGGCACAGGTATCCCTCTTCATCTGAATGTTTGATGTATGTAGGATTGCCGAGAGTTGGGTGTGAGAGGATTGCAATGATGGTGAAAAGAAAGTCTAAAGCCGTGATCTTGATGGCAGACGGTATGGGTGGAAAGACTCCCATAGTAGACCGCCGCTTCGAGGGGGGCGCTTGGCCAATCCAGTTCGAAGTGCCCAGCGAACAAGCCGATTCTTGGTTTCAATATTTATCGGCCGAGTGCGAGAAGCGAGGATGGATTTGCGGAACCATTCAACAAATAGGTGCCCGGGAAAATAGTGGCAGTACTACAGTGTCCGTGCCTGGTGCCACTTCTCAGATAGTGATCGTCTGGGAGCGCAAGCAAGATCGGCCCCTCAAGTTGCGTGCTCGGCCTACGGGGAGTCCTGAGCTTTCGCTTGATGAAGCGCAGGACCTATTCGCAAGGACGACCGCGTGCAACAGAGAAGAGGGGGGCATCGAATACTATCTCCGAGGCCAGCTGACATATGCAGGGTTTGCTTGGCGAGGAGAATTATGGCTGGATAGCAAGCTGCGTTTAGCACCACCCTCTGTTCAAGATGAATCAGTCCTCATCAGTTCTCGGATCATCATTGTGGACGCGATTGTCCGCGGCGTTGATCTAATGAACGCCAGTTCTCGTTTCCAAATCGTTCTGCGTGAGTTGTCCGTTTTCCTTAGTGTCGTTCTGGAAAGGGATGTTAGTGTCCCGAGAAGTGATCGCCTATGGGTCTGGAAAGCCACTCCAGACGGGAAGCTCGAGAGTTGTGACATTCGAAACGTAGGATACGTCGAGCAGGAAGTACGTTCAGGGATGCCAAAGAAAGACGAAGTTCAGGCGATCCCAACGAAGTCTATCAAGCGACCAGACTTCTCGCTACGAGGAGTAGTAATTGGCGAAGACTCTGAGCTTCGAGTGCCCGCGGACATCACGGGTTTGTGGCAGGCGTTTGTCGCTTTGTCCCCGAACAAAAAACGACAGTTCTTGCAAGCTGGCAGCATGTGGCAACTCGCACGCTCCCTTCGAGGAGACCAAGAAACGGCCAAGTTCGTGTTCGCGGTGAACGCTTGCGAAGCACTCAAGCCCCCGGAGTCACAGTACCGGGATTACAACGTCTACCACGTAGTTGACGCGCTCTTAGGCAATCCCAGTGTGAACCTGCTCAAGGAGGAATGGTTTCGACCGCAGGAGGTTCGGAATGCGTACCTCCATAGCGGTGAGTTCAAGGGTTCTGAGTTTGTTCCTTGGACCTTCGGGCCAAGCTTTAGAGATCCCTCATTCGACCAGGCGCAGGGCGAAATGGCCGTCCTTGCGCCGGTAGCGATTGTCGAGTGGCTCCGAAAAGCCGGACAATTCACCATGGTCCCACTGAGGCGCCGAGTCACTTGGAGAAGTTTTCTCAAGGAAAGAGCTCTCCTCTTGACCCCGCTCGCTGTCATTTTTGGCATACTGTTGGGGTTCGTCATCGGGAGGCTGTAAGGTTTCGGACGACGTATAACTTTCTGCGTGTTATCAGCAACGATGCCAAACAGGTCATCAACGATGTTATTTGCCACTAACGGGGCGGCTCGCGTCTGCCAATTCTCTCAAGCGGTCCTTGAAAAGCTGATCCTTGTAGCGTGAGACAGGACCCGTACAGGCCAAGTCAAGACACTCCATGAAGTCCTTGTCTACCTTTACCGCCTCAAAGAGCCGTGGGTTCTTCTTGGAAAACGTATATTGAATCTGTCGTTCGCGTTCGTGATCTACTGAAGCCTCGCGAGGTCGGCTAAATTCTTTGAGATAGCTTCGGATACCAACGATCAGCCAGATGACAACCCCGACTAAGAAGACCCCTAATAAGATGCCAGAGAAGATAACGCCGTCCATCATTCCCCTCCAGAAGATTCTTACAGAAGGGAGCAAAAGTCTCCGATGGCACCGGATCGTCGACCGGCCTGTCTTCTTACGCTCGTCCCTGGGCCGCGCGCGACCGTCCGCGCGCTGCTATCGGTCTCCAAGGAGTCTTGCTCCGATTATATCGCAGGCCCAATGCGAAGCATGGGGCTTGTCAAAAGCGGTGGCGAAAATGCTCTGCGGGCAACCTGCGCGAGGGACACTGGCCCTATTCAAGCCAAGGTGTTCGGCCTGCTCGCCGTTCTCCTGTTGACTAGTCTGCCGGTATCATCCGCATTGCGATCACCGCTGCGCCGCATGTCCACGCCGCAACGCCAGATTGATAGAACGTCGCTAAACCGAGTGCTCGACAACCCACAAGATTTGGCAAATTCTCTTACTATCAGGCCGAACTTGTAGGCGATAACGAACAGGATTCCTATTGCGGGTGACGAGGTAGTCGACCGTGTCGTGGATTGGAAGCTGCCATGAGCCGGGCCTTGTAGTGGGGCGGGCGGTTCGGAAACGCAGTCGCGGCGGGGCGGCGCTTCTCTCATTCTGGACGGGAAAACCTATTTCGATTGAGAAATGAATCACAGGGAAAAGGAGGCTTGACGTGAGAGTGATAATGAACGCTTTAAAAGCCTTCAGAACTAGCACATTACTTGTAGGTGGAAACAACTCAGGTAAGACGCGCATCTTGCAAGCTATCCAATTTAGAGTTTCGGTTGCACCGACCGCTGGGCTGCAGGGCGCGGATATTGGAATGAGAACAGGCTGTCAACTTCTATCGGACAGTCGGACCTAAGCAGGGTTTGCAGATGTTCGCAAAATCGGGTACACCGGAGGCAGATGAAGGACGAAGGAGGACCTCCTAGTGGCGCCAACGCACTATGAAACCATAGGCATCTCGCAGAACGCGACGCAGGCGGAGATAGCGGGGGCGTACCACGAGCAAGCCATGAAATGGCATCCGGACAAGAACGGTGGAAGTGCGGAGTCCGGGGAGATGTTCAAGCGGGTCGTTGAGGCCTACGCCATCCTGCGTGAGCCGTCAACTCGGGTGTCGTACGACGCGTCGCTTGGGGGCGGCTCTGATGCGGTCGGTCTTGCCCAAGCTCAGGCCCGCCTCGCCGCGGCTCAGCGGTTCCTGCAGGAATTGAGCACGCTCGCTGCTGCGCTGGCCAGTAAGGGCTTGCCACCGGCAAGCATCGCGCAGGCGCTCCATCAGAAGGGCTGCCCCCGAGACATCGCCGTCGAGATCACCGTCAGTGTACTTCGGAGGCCCGTTCAGCGCCCCGTGAGAGCAGGTCCGCGGGAGTGGGATCTCCGCTTGCACCCTCGCAATACCAGGGGGCGCCGCAGGTCAAGATAGGGCTCTATGGCCCGGCCAAGGCAGCGGGAAAGGGGGGCCGACGGGATGAGCGGAAACAGTAGCACGGGTCGAGAAGGTGATGACATCGAGCGCGCAAAGCGTCTTCTCGCCGACGTGCGCAGGGAGGGGAAGGAACTCGCACGGACCGGCCGGGAGCTCACGGAGGCAGGCGAGCACGCCGCGGATATGGCCACTGCGGCCCAAGAGGCTCTTTCGGCCTACCCGTCCATTGCGGGTCGACTAATTCCGCCGTTCCAGATGGTCCGCGGTTACCTCGCCGGTGTTTCGAAGGTTGTGGACTCGGGCACTCTGACCAGCGCGACAACCAGCCTTGGGTCCTCGATGGCGTTCCTGGCAATTGGGTATGAGGGGTCTATTGTGGGCGCCCGGCGCGAAGCGCTTGACCACTTGCAGGCGATAGCGCAGCGAGGAACGAGCAGCGAGGAAGTCGTTTCCCTCATGCGCACGTTTGGGCTCGACGAACCGTATGCCGGCGAGGAATCCCCACTTACGCAATTCCAGGCGGCACTGGCCGCCTTCGCGAGGCCTCCGATCGATGACGCACCGGCGACCCTGGTGCTGATCCCCCTGCGCTCATGCATCGGTCAGGCGATCGACGTGCTGAACAAGCGAAAACCGACGCAGGAGCCGTGCCGCAACGACGGTGAGAAGCTTAGGTCCATGGGCCGGCAACTTGCGCGCCCGGGTTTCACAAAGGACCTTGCTGAATCCTGGGCGGCGGACTGGAGCGAGCTCAACGACACCCTCTCGGGCGCAAAGACCAAGGCGTTCTCGAGAGACGATTGCCAGCGCTTACTTAGCAGCGGTCAATTGTTGCTGAAATCCATCCTTGGCGGCTTGGATCCCTCCAAGCTCAGGGCGAGGTAACGGCGCTGCGGGAACCCCACTTGAGGTTGCTAGGCCTGGTCCCCGGCGGCCTCGAAACCCTTGATTGTCACCTGGTAGGAGTTCTCCCGGTACCGCTCGATCAGCCCAGCCTTTTCCAGGCTCCGCAGAGCTTGTTGATGGAGGCCATCAACGTGCCCAGAGCCGTGTTGGAAAGAGCGATCCACTTATAGCCGTTTCCGCTACCGACGTTGGAGTGCTTCGATTGTGCTGCACGTGCCACGGTTTGGTTGTTCAAAGCCTTGTTGCGTCTTTCTTCTTTGAGTCCTCTGGCGAAATAGAAAAACGGCAGAGTGAGAAAAACCCATTGACAGACATAGGCTTGGGTCTGAGCCGTTTTCCACTTCGGTTTTTCAGGAGTTCTGACCACATCATCAGCGAGGACAGCAACGGTCAACAGATCAAGTGTTAACAATTCCACAAGACGTGTGTGAGCCTAGTAACGGACCTTCGCGCTTGGTTGGTCGGACGTGTCACTTTTCGCACGTTATCGTCAAAGAAACATCGACTGAATTGACTTCGGTCTATACTATGATGCGTGTAAGACTTCTGGCGCTTTTCATCGACTTGGACGCCTCTAATCAGTCTATTAACGTGTCATTGTAGCCCAAACGTACTCATGTTATAATTATTTGGTTAACTGAGATTTGAAATCGCAAATGAGCTTTCAATGGACGCGAATCGCGGTTCAAGGAGGCAAAATGTTTAGAAAATGGATTCTTGATCATAACTGGTCTGACATCCCATCTTACAGGAATCTGAAGCTCTTCATCGGCGTTCTCGGTATCGCGCTGCCAGTGATTCTAATCGTTGGCGGGCTTTTCTATCCCGGGCACATGGTGCAACATTCTGTGAGTCACTATTATCACACCAACCTGAGGGACGTTCTCGTTGGCACCCTTGCAAGCGCTGCAATTCTGTTCATGACCTATGCCGGGTATGGAATCATCGACAACATACTCACATGGGTGGTGGGCGTAGCGGGGGTTGGCGTCATCCTTTTCCCGTGCCCTACATTTCCTGAAGTGCCGAAGGCTGCCATTGGCATTTTCCAGCTGGCGCAAGAGGTCTCGGGACCAATACATTTTGGTTGCGCAGGCGCCTTCTTCGTTCTCCTGGCTCTTAACTCGATTTTCCTGTTCACCCTCAGCGACAAGAAGGTCGTGGGGGAGGAGAAGCGCGATAGAAACATCGTTTATGTTGTTTGCGGCGTGGTCATTCTGGCCTGCTTGGCAGCTTTTCTGACCCTGTACCTGGTAGCAAAAGGCTTCCTCGACGGCGGTTCCATGGCGCTTGCTCTCGAAGCTATAATGCTCCTTGCGTTTGGCTTTGCCTGGCTGGTGAAGTCAGATATTGGCCTTTTCCGTGACAGGGTGTCGGTGCCGAAGAGGCGTTCGACTATCTCCAGGCGCGGATAAAAACCGTCTTTTGCAAGGATATCGTCCTGCACAGAGCATGAGAAAGCGCAAAGAGCTTATCTATGCGATAGGAGAGCCTTTCTCTATTCCTTTCGCGTGTCACTTTTTGCCACTTATCGTCAACGAGCGGGTGCGCTCCCGGGTATGACGACGTCGACGCGGTGCGTGTCTTTGACGCTATTGTCTGCCGTGAATTGACTCGTTATCGTCAACGACTAAGTGCCGCGCCTACTCATTGCGAAAACTGATATTTATTGCAGAGTGGACCGACTTCCGGGCCGCGCTCCGCTGATGCGCCCGGCCTCGTGTACCGCTATGGAGGCGCCGATGGATTCGATCTCGGCCAGGTATTGCGTGGCGTACACCACTGCGCACCCGTCATCCGCTTTAACGTCTCCAGAAGCTTCATCCTGGCCACGACATCGTGGCGTGGACGAAGCTGGTTTGCACCATGCCACGGTCACTCCATGCAGCCACCCATATCGCGACATAGGGAAGCGAGGCACATCGTCGAAGCAAGAGATCTTTCTTGCGTTTTGGAGATTTCTCACTTATCATGTCGGATGCCTGAGTGGGGTAGTGACATTTGGCAAGGACTATGGGCAGTTTGAAGTGATGGGCGATGACGGCCACAGGGGCCCTCAGCAGCGGCGGGGCTGCATCTGCAGGCGACGTGGATCTGTTCAGCCACGATCTCGCACTTGCCGTCGGCTCATTGACGTAAACAGGAAGCATGATGATTAAGAATATCGACGTGTTTGGTGTCCATGACCGCATCATGAAGGACTACAAATCCTTCATATCCAGTTTCCTGAATATCCGCGATAAGCCGATCCGGGAAAAAGTTGAGTCGGAGATAGAGGGGGGCAGGTTTTGGCCCGACCCTCTCATTCAGTTCAACCCTGGTTATGCATCGGGTGGCACTGCGGAGCACCTTTGCGATTCGGGCGTTCTGCACCCTGAGATTCGTCGCATTTTTCACGGTTACCATCTGTACCGTCACCAGACAGAGGCGATCGAGCTGGGGAGGGCTGGAAAGAGCTTCGTGGTCACCTCCGGAACGGGCTCGGGAAAGTCGCTTACTTACATCGCAACGATCTACGATCACATCCTGAGGCACAGGGAAGAGGCCAAGGGACTCACCGCGCTTATCGTGTATCCCATGAACGCACTTATCAACTCCCAATACGAGGAGTTCGGTAAGTATCAGAAGGCTTATCGCGAGCGGGCAGGGAAGGACCTTCCCATCTCATGCAGACGTTATACGGGGCAGGAGGACCGGGAAGAGCGCGAGGCAACTCTGGACTCGCTGCCGGATATCCTGCTCACCAACTACATGATGCTCGAGCTTATCTTGACGCGTTCTGGCGAATCGAAGCTGCGCTCCGCCATCCGCGACAACCTGCGGTTCCTCGTGTTCGACGAGCTGCATACCTACAGGGGAAGGCAGGGCGCGGACGTGGGCCTCCTCATACGCCGAATCCAAAACATGGCGAAAAACCCACTGCTGTGCGTCGGGACTTCGGCTACGATGATCTCCGGCGGTACGGAGGAAGAGCGCAAGCGGAAGGTGGCGGATTTTGCCTCGCGCATCTTCGGCATCAAAATGGAGCCGGATCAGGTTGTCGCCGAAACGCTTGTTCCCTCGTTAATCGATTCCAGTCCCCTCTCAGCGGCCGAGATTGCCGCTGCCCTTCAGGTACCGGGCACACTCGAAGGGTCAGAGCCGCAGCTCATGGCGAATCCGCTTGCGCACTGGCTGGAATCCGAGATCGCCCTGGACAAGACGGGACCGATCCTGGCTCGCGGCACTCCCAGATCCCTGGGCGATATCGCGAAACGCTTGGCAGAGACAAGTGGAGCGGCACAGGCCCTCTGTGTCCAGCGCATCCGTGAGCTTCTCTTGTGGATTGCGCACACGAACACGCGCATCGAAGAGGAATCCAGTTCCGGGGGAACTCACCGTGAGGCGTTTCTGCCCTTCAAGCTTCATCAGTTCATCTCTCAGACCGATACCGTGTTCCTAACCCTTGGGATGACTGGCAAACGTCTCATTTCCCTGGACCCGAAGCTGCATGAAGTTGTAAATGGTATTCGGATCCCATATTTCCCGTCCGTCTTCAGCAGGCTCTCCGGCGCGGAGTTTCTGTGCGTCCGGCTGGACAGGGATTTGGGGAAGATCCTGCCCAGGGAGTTCGATGAGATCGTGGACCCCGGCGAGGAGGAGGGAGAAGCTCTCGCGTTCGGCTATCTCCTGCCGGATCCGGACGCTTGGAACCCATGGGAAGATTTGGAAAAGCTCCCCGATACGTGGTTCAAGAAGGATAGCGACGGTGCCATCAGGTATGGAGAAGACAGGCTTCCCTTGTTGGAGAAGCGCCACGCCGGTCGCATGCCCGAGCCGATCTGGTACGACCGTGAAGGCAACTGGTCGAGTGAGCAGACATCGGGCCTCCCTCACTCCGGGTGGTACATGCCGGCCCCGCTGGCCTTCGATCCCACCAGCGGCGCGCTGTACGACGGCAGGCTCAGAGAATCCACGAAGCTTGCGCGCTTGGGAAGCGAAGGACGCACCTCCTCGACAACGATGGTTTCACTCGCCGTGCTCCGCGAGCTGTTCGCGGCGGGACTCTCCCGGGATGCCGCCAAGCTTCTCTCCTTCACGGACAACCGTCAGGACGCGGCGCTGCAATCCGGTCATTTCAATGATTTCCTGCGCGTTGTACAAACGCGCTCGGCCGTTTTGCAGGCCCTCCACGCAAAGGGCTCTCTGGATTACTCCACGTTGAGTCAGGGAATGTTCGACGCCCTGGGTATCGCCCAGGAGGACTACGCGCGGGCCCCTGCGGAGTTTCCCGCGGCCGCGCGCGAGAACGAGGACATACTCAAAAAATACCTATTCTATCGGGCGCTCGCCGATTTGCGCAGAGGATGGAGGGTAACGGTACCGAACCTCGAGGCGTGTGCGCTTCTGAAGGTCGGATATCGCAACATTGATGAGAACTGCGCGCCCATCGAGAAATGGAAAGGTGTTCCGTGGATCGGGGAATGCCCGGCACCAAGGCGCGTGGAGATCGTTCGTCAGGTGCTCGACTATATTCGAAAGTCGTACGCCATAGCGAGCGAGCCGTATCTGTCTCCCCACGCCATCGAGAAGGCGCAGAACGAGATCCGTCAGAGACTGAAGCCGCCATGGACGCTGGACGATGAGGAAGAGATCCAGGGCCCGTGCCATGTGGCGGTAGAAGTCGTCCGGCAGAAAGCCAGGCTGATCGTCGCGAGCGTCGGCTTCATGAGCGCCCTCGGCCGTTATCTCCGTGAGGAAGCCAAAACTGATGGTCTCACTTTCGGTCGCGACACTTACGTGGAGATGATGAATGCGTTTCTCCAGTGCATGAGCAAGGCGGGATGGCTGACATCGCAAGCAGTGAAGGGGGCGGGCGGAGATGACATCAATATCTACCGCCTGACCCTGGAATCCATCACCTGGGGAGCTGGAGATGGTGAGACGCTCCCTGTAGACCCCGTCCGCACCCGCGCCTTCCGACAAGGCGGGTTTACCCTGAAGCCCAACCGGTACTTCCAGTCAATCTATCGCGCGGATTTCAATTCGCTCAAGCGCC
>JBEKVA010000147.1:0-9586 GCA_049514475.1 Spirochaetia bacterium | reverse complement strand
GGACATCATCGAGCTTCTTTACAAGTCTGCCCCTCTGCACGACATTGGCAAGGTCGGCATCCCTGACAGCATTCTCCTGAAACCCGGCAAGCTCACTGCGGGGGAGTTCGAAATCATGAAGACTCACACGAGCCTGGGGCGGAACGCAATCCTTTCCGCTGAACGATTGCTCGATTCTCCGACAACCTTTCTCCACATCGCGCGGGAAATCGCATGGACTCACCACGAGAAGTGGGACGGAACGGGTTACCCGCAGGGACTCGCGGGCAACGACATCCCGCTCTCCGGGCGCATCATGGCGGTGGTCGACGTTTACGACGCGCTCCTCAGCAAGCGGATCTATAAGCCTGCCATGCCGCAGGAAACGGCGATTGCGATCATCAGGCAGGGCAGCGGCAATCACTTCGACGTTCGTATCGTCGACGGATTTCTGGAAATTGCGGATCAGCTGCCGCAGATCTCGCGCCGGTTCTCCGACGAGCAGGGGGTGTCGCCATGAACGCATTGGCGCGAAAGACGATCCTCGTGGTCGATGACTCGCCCCTGGAGGAGTGCCCCTATTCCCGCTCTTTTGGGCTGTCTGCTTCCCTGAGCAACACCGAACGAGCCGAGACGCTAAGTAGGCGGACAGATCAAGGCCCGAGACAGCGACCTCGATCGCCTCGCAGGAATCGACGACGTCCGCGAGATAGGCGTGTTCGTCACGCGGTATAGAGCAACTTTTTTGTGCGCTCTGAAGTCGACTAGGGGGTCAAGGTCACTTTCCCCAGGCTTGAAGTCCTGACGGAGTGCCGAGCCGAAGACATCCAGCCGAGCCACGCTGTGGTCGTCTAAAGGGACTTCTACCACGCGCTAAAGAGTAGCCGAGGGTTTTTTCGTTGACAGGCGGACATTTGTCTGGTACAGTATCAGGTGAGCATATATTCACATCGTGAGCAGGTTTTCGCGAGGGAGAGAAACATTCTGCACTGCTGGTTATCCAGAAAGGAGGCGTGATGATTTGAGTCAAACAGGGAGGTTTTCGATGGGAATAACAACACAGGCTTTATGTCAGGAGGATCATACATGAAAAAGCATCTTCTATGGGTTTTAATCATTCTTTTGGCGGGCGCATTCTCACTTGGCGCTCAGACGAAGGGCGAGGCCTATTGGACAAAAGGGCTTTCCGTCGTCGCAGGCGGACCGACACATCAGTATCCGGCGAAAAAGGGACCGTATCGAATAGCGGTCGTCAACAGTTTTGCCGGCAACATGTGGAGGCTCCAGGCGCTGCAAACGGTGAAAGCCTATGCGGTAAAGCCGGAGATAAAGCCGGAAATAAAGGAACTGAAGGTCGTCAGCGTCGGCAACGACGTCGCGGACCAGATCGCTGCGATTGACAACTTCATCGCCGCCGGTTACGACGCGGTTCTCTTTATTGCCATCAACCCGACAGCCTTCGACGCAGTCATAAAGCGCGCAGCCAAGGCGGGCACGCTTCTTGTTCCCTTTGACAACGTCCTTGATACCGACGCGGTCGTGCAGGCTTTCCAGGATAACAAGGGATTGGGCAAGCTGTGGGCAGAGACACTGGTCAGCCACATGCCGAAGAAGGCCGGAAAGGTCCTCGAGGTTCGAGGGGTCCTTGGGTACTCCGCAGACCGCGACAGGCACGATGGGGCACTTGCCTACCTGAAAGCCTTCCCCAACATCAAGGTTATCGAGGTCGTGGGACAGTGGGATACGGGGACAACACAGAAGGTCGTAGCAGACGCCATTGCCACCTACGGGAAATTTGACGGCTTCTGGTGCCAGTATGGAACTGTCGGCGTCATCAACGCGGTCATGGACGCGAAACACCCCATAGTTCCCGTTGCGGGGGACCAGGAAAACGCGGTCCTGACCAGCATGGCAACAAACAAGATCCCCGGGGGAACAGCCGGAATATCGCCGAGCATTTCCGCTGTTGCTTTGAAGGCAGCTATCGCCCTGTTGAAAGGATACAAGGTTCCCACGAATTGCATCGTGGCAACCCCTCCTTTGATTGCAAACGAGAACCTGAGGCCTGGGGTGAACTATTTCCCCAATCTTCCCCCCAATTTCACCTGTACAGTCAGCTTCCCGGATGCGGACATCAATTTCACACCCGAAGAAATCATGAAGCAGACGGCGGACAATCAGTAGGTTATCCATCCTGTTTCTGAGAAGTGGTTTTTGCGCCTCATGCTGTGTGAATGACACCCATGCATGAGGCGCAGCTTTCAACGCGGTAGGAGCTCTCCATGGTCAAGAAAAACCTGGTTCTGGAATTGAGAAAAATCAGCAAGAATTATGGGGCCATCGAAGCATTGAAGAGCGTCGACCTGGAGTGCTACACGCATTCTATTCATGCAATTGTCGGGGAAAACGGGGCAGGAAAGAGCACTCTCATGAAGATTATTGCCGGAGTTGCACAGCCCAATGCCGGCGACATCTTTTTCAAGGGAGCTCCAGTGAAATTTTCCCTGCCCATCCATGCCATCGAGGCTTCGATAGTCAGCGTTTTTCAGGAACTGTCCATCATTCCCGATCTCACAGTTGCCGAGAATATCTCCATCGTTTCCCACCGATCTCCCGGCACTCATTTCCTGAGCCTGAAACAGCAGTGCATGAGGGCAGAAGAAATATTCGCCCGCATGAAATGCGAAGACATAGATCCGCGCTCACTGTGCTCGAATCTCTCACTCTCCCGCCTGCAACTGGTTGAAATTGCCAAGGCCCTGAACATAAGGCCCACTCTTCTCATCCTGGATGAAGCGACATCCGCCCTTGCTGCGGCTGACGCAGAAAAGGTCTTTGTGCTGCTGAAGGATCTGCGGGATGAGGGTGTATCGATGCTCTATATCAGCCATCACCTCCGGGAAATCGAACTGATTGCAGATACGTGTTCCGTATTTCGCAATGGCGAACGGGTTGAAACCTTCTCTCAAGGCGCGAAGAACCAGGAAGACATAATCAAGATGATGTTGGGGCGGCCGCTGTCGAAGATTTTCCCGCAAAAGCCGGCTCGGAAGAGCTCTGAGGCATTTTTGCAGGTTGAACATCTTTCCTGGTACGAAAAACTTCGGGACATAAGCTTTAACGTCGGCAAGGGAGAAATTGTCGGCGTCGGCGGAATAGATGGCCAGGGCCAGAAGGAGCTCCTCTTTTCTCTCTTTGGCGTGCTGAAGAATGTCAAAGGAGAGGTACGGCTCGATGGCGAAAGGCTGTCCTTGAAAGGTCCTTCAAGGCTTATCAGGGCGAGCAGAAACATTGTCATGATCCCCGAAGACAGAAAGAGCGAAGGTCTGTTTCTGTCCATGTCCATTCTGAAGAACATTTCCATTGCTGCGCTGCGAACCATATCACGAGGGTTGTTCATCCAGAAAAAGAAAGAAATGGACAAAGTGAATGAGATGATAAAAAAGCTGCATATCCAGGTTGGTTCGGTTCACAATACGCTGGACAGTCTTTCCGGCGGCAACCAGCAGAAAGTCGTTCTTGCAAAATGGCTGCTGCTCGAAGCGAAATGCATCCTGCTCATGGATCCCACCCGTGGCATCGATGTGGGGACGAAGCAGGAAATTTATGCCTTGCTACGCGCCTTGGCTGATCAGGGGACTTCGATTCTTTTCTATTCGACAGATTACAACGAGCTGGTGGGGCTCTGTGACAGTGTTCTCATCATGTACAAAGGGCAATTGGTGAGAAGGCTCACCGGTGAAGACATCACAGACAAGAACATTCTCGTTGCATCCTTGAATCTTGAGGAATAGCCATGAGCATGAAAACTGAGGGTGCGCGGCTGACGGCTTTCAGCTATTTTGTGAGAAAAGAATACAGGCTGCTGGCCGCTTTTCTCATCCTCATCCTGTTGATCGTCATCCTGCTGATCGAATATCCGGGAAAACTATCCCTCTATTTTTTCACCGCCTGGGCCAACCAGGGAGCGGGTCTTGCTTTCGCATCAGTCGGCCAGACAATGGTGGTCCTTACCTCCGGGATAGACATGTCAATCGGGGGCATCTTTGCGCTTGCAAACTGCCTTTGCTCTGTTTTTCTCAACGGCAACGGGTGGCAGATCGCCGGCGGGTTCCTGCTCGTCTTGAGCGTGGGACTTTGTTGCGGGCTCCTCAATGGGCTCATTGTCGCTTACGTGAGGATACAGCCGATTATCGCGACAATCGCAACGAGCGCAGTCTTTTACGGGATTGCCCTTTTCATACGGCCGATTCCCGGCGGGTCTGTCAGCGAGACATTGAGTGAGGCTTTGACATACGACATATTCGGAGTTCCTACTTCGCTCATTCTTTTGCTCGTCATCGTGATTGTGTTCTGGACCATTATCAAAAAGACGAAGCTTGGCACGGGGATATACGCGGTTGGATCTTCTGAACGCTCGGCCTTCATGTCGGGAGTAAAAGTGGATCAGGTGAAAATCGCAGCGTATGCATTATCGGGCCTTTTTGCTTCCCTGGGCGGAATGTTCCTGAGCCTTCAAACTCAGAGTGGAGACGCATCTATAGGCATGACCTACACGATGAACTCCGTGGCGGCCGCGGTCATTGGTGGAACCACCCTGGCGGGCGGCATTGGCGGGGCCTATGGCTCCGTCATTGGAACATATCTGCTCAGGACACTCCGGAGCATCATGTTTTTTGCGGGAATAGCCCCTATGGCGCAACCCCTGTTTGAAGGGATCATACTTATCATTGCCATTTCTGTCGGGTCTATCCGGCTTTTCAATATAAAGAACAGAATCGAAGTCTTCAGGTGAAATACATGAAAAAGATCAGCAGTCCCATCGTCATTTCGCTCATCGGGGTGGTGGCCATCCTGATCATCGGGAGCCTCTTTTTCCCCCAGATGATGTCGATCAACTACCTGTTGCAGCAACTGCAGGTAGCCTCGTTCCTGGGGATCGCTGCGGCGGGAGCCATGCTCGTCATCCTCCTGGGGCACATTGATCTGTCCTTGCCCTGGACCTTGACGGCCGCTGCGATAATTTCCTGCGCACTGAGCGGCAGGGGCATATTCGTGTCGGTTGGCGCAGGGCTCATGGTGGGCATCATCGACGGTCTCATCAACGGCCTGGGAGTGGCGTTCCTGCGGCTTCCTTCCATGATCTGGTCACTGGCAATGAATTTCATTTTTCTCGGTATTTCGGTTTTCATCACGGGAGGATTCATGCCGCAAGGGCATCCTGTTCTCCTGATGAAGGTCCTGGGGATTGGACGCACCTTCGGAGTGCCCAACATAATCCTGTGCTGGGTTGTCATTGCAGCACTGGTAATACTCATGCTCAACAGGACGAAATTCGGTCGCAACATCTACGCGGTGGGAATAAGCGAGAAGGTGGCTTACCTCTCCGGGATCAAGACCAACAGAATAATCGTCGTCCTGTTCATCTTTTCCGGTGTTTCAAGCGCCTTAACGGGCATGTTGCTTTCGGGCTATTCCAACCAGGCCTTCCAGGCAATGGGGGAACCGTATCAGATACCTGCCCTGGCGGCAGTTGTCATCGGGGGCACGAGCATGGGCGGCGGCAGAGGTACATATCTTGGCACGATATCGGGTGTCATCTTCATTACCTTTCTCACAAGTCTTCTATCAGTCATGCAGATGCCAGAGGCAGGAAGGCAGATCATCTACGGAAGCATCATCATTCTCATGCTCATGACCTATACCCGACGAAGGGAAGAAAGATAGCGAACGCGCTGCCTTTGCGTCTACCGGGAAACTGACGCCACCGAGGAGTGGCCTTTCAGCCCGAGTGATTCCAAGGGACTCGAAGACCGTCTCGGGCTCGACATCATCTACATCCAGGCAAAACGCTGGGGGAAGCGACTGTGGGGCGCCCGGAAGTTCAGAAGTTCGCCGGAGCATTGCAAGAACGGCATGCGCGCAAGGGTGTATTCATAACAACCTCTCCGGCGATGCTCGAGGGTTTGCGGCAGGAAAAGGGCAACGGCCGATCCCGGCGGATGCCCCGATCCATCAGGTGCCGGGCGAGCCGGTTTGCCGGCCGGGCAACGACGAACCGCTGCCGGCTCGATTGTTCGCGGGGATTCGGCGGATGCGATCGATGAAGAGGTTCGCGCGGCGTGCGCACATGGGGAAACCTCCGGTTCTGACGCTCTGGCGGGTTTCTGCTGGGCACACCTGGAACGATGACTTTTCCATGACTTTCGGCACTGTCCGGCAATCCGGGTCAAAGCTATACTGCCGGTATGCTGCCTGCTGAAAGACTTCCCAAAGCGGCAACTCGAAGACCGCTCCTCAACCATGTGATCCTGAATTTGGCGGCGTATCTGACGACTGGTGCCGTGGCTGCGGCGGAGCTGCTTGCGCTCCCACTCGGCCCTCGGTTCGCCTGGACTGCGGCACTCCTCGCCGCGTTTTCCGTGACACTGGTGGTACTTTTTCGCGGACTGCATCGATTCGGCAGAGTGCGCATTCTTTCACTTGTCTTGGCTGCATCGGCCATCGTGATCGGCATCACCGCCGTGGGCGCATCCACGAGCCCAGGTGCCATCCTCCTGTTCATTCTGTGCGCCATCGTTGGCATGCAGTTTTCGGCGGCAGGGATCATTGCCTGGGTGGCCGGGGCAACCGCGGCTCTGCTCGGGTGTCTGCTTCTTTCGGGGGAACGGAACTGGATTCCATCCTTGTTGAGCTATGATCTGGGCTTCGTTGCCTTTGCCGCCTTCTCAGTGGTGATCCGGCGCGCTCTCCAGGCGCGCGCAGAGAGCCAGCAGCTTCTGGAAGAGCTGACGAGCGCCCAGGGCCGGCTGCGTGACCTTGCTATCATAGAGGAGCGCCAGCGCCTGGCGCGGGAGATGCATGACGCCGTGGGCCACAGGCTCACCGCCGCCGCGGTGCTTCTGGAGGGGGCCGCGCGCCTCATCCAGACCGAGCCGGCACGCGCCACCCAGATGGTGGAGACCTCGCGCGCGCAGGTTCGGCAGGGACTGGACGAATTGCGGGCCGCGGTCGGCGCGCTCCACGCGGAAGCGAACGTCTCGCAGACCCTTTCTGACGTGCTGGCCGCGCTGGTGGAAGTCTTTGCCCAGGGCGCGGAGTCGAAGGTGGCCCTGGACATTCAGCCGGGAATGGCCGAGCCCGATTCCGATCGAAAGCTTGTGATCGTCCGCACCGCGCAGGAGGCACTCACGAACGTCCGCAAGCACGCGGCTGCCACACGCGTCGAGCTGGTGCTGCGGGTCGAGGAGAACGCCTATGTCCTCACATGCCGCGACAATGGCCGTGGCATCGCGGCCGAATCGGGCACGGACACCGCGCCGGGGGTGAGCGGCTTCGGGTTGGGCAATCTGCGGGCGCGCGCGGCCGCATTCGGCGGCCACGTCGACCTTGAGGCCGTCCCCGACGGCGGAGCGGCCTTGCGCCTTACGCTTCCGACCGCCGCAGAGGCGCCGCATGCCTGATTCGCGCGAACCGGCGGCTTGCCTCCGCCTGCTCCTTGTTGATGACCAGCAGCTCATGCGCCAGGGTCTGCGGACCCTTCTGGAAATGGAAGAAGGGATGACGATCGTCGGCGAGGCCGCCGATGGCGCGGCTGCCGTTCAAGCCTTCGAGGAGCTGTCACCCGACGTCGTGCTGATGGACGTCCGCATGCCCCGGATGGACGGCGTGGAGGCCACCCGCCGGATCCGCGGAAAAGCGCCGGGCGCGAAGATCCTCATCCTGACCACATTCGACGAGGACGAGCTGGTTTTCGAGGCGGTGCGCGCGGGCGCCCTCGGATACATGCTGAAAGACGTCTCAGGGGCGGAGCTGGCGTCAGCAATCCGCAACGTCGCAGGCGGCGGCGCGGCCCTCCAGCCTTCGGTAGCGCGAAAGGTGATGGATGCCTTTGCCCGGCTGGCCCAACCCACCGCTGCGCCGGGCAGGCATCTCGTGGAGCCTTTGTCCGGAAGGGAGCAGGCCGTATTGCGCTTGCTCGCCCGGGGATTGAGCAACAAGGAGATCGCCGATCGGCTGTTCCTGGCCGAGGGGACGGTCAAGAACCACGTGAGCGCCATACTTCAGAAAATCGATGCGCGTGACCGCACGCAGGCCGCACTGAAGGCACGGGAGCTGGGCTTCCTGGAGGAATAGCCCGCTCTCTTTGTCCCCTCCGCACCCCGGTTCCCTTCCTCGTTCTGCCCACCGACGGTTCCTTTTTTCCGCACACCGCTCCTTCCCGGGCTTTCCCTGGCACGGTGACTATTCCATGACTTTCGGCACTGTCCGGCACCTGGGAGGTGTCCGTCATATTCGTGGCATGAACGCAGGAAATGCCATGGAAAGGAGATCTGCATGTCACTCATAAGCGTCAGAAACGTGGAGAAGCACTACCGCCTGGAGAAGACGGACGCCACGGCGCTCGTCGATGTCAGCCTCGATATCCAGGCCGGCGAGCGCGTCTGTCTCATGGGTCCCTCCGGAAGCGGGAAGTCCACGCTTCTCAATCTGATCGGGTGCATCGATGCCCCTTCGGCGGGGAGCGTGACCATGGACGGTGAGGACACCGGCAGCCTGGGGGATGCGCGCCTGTCGGACTTCAGGAACAGGCGGATGGGATTCATCTTCCAGAGCTTCAACCTCATTCCGGTCCTCTCGGTTTTCGAAAACATCGAATACCCGCTGCTCCTGCAGAAGGTCTCTGCCCGCGAAAGGCGTGCGCGAGTCACGGAGCTGCTGCGCAAGGTTGGCCTGGAGGAATACGGCAGGCGCAGTCCGGAAAACCTTTCCGGCGGGCAGCGTCAACGCGTGTCGATTGCCCGGGCCCTCGTGGGTCGTCCGCGCCTGGTGATTGCCGACGAGCCCACCGCTTCGTTGGACCACGCCACGGGAAGCTCGATCATGCAGCTCATGGTGGAGATGAACGAGAGTGAAGGCGCGACCCTGGTCTTTTCCACGCACGACCCTTCGGTTTCTCGCTACGCAAAGAGGATCGTGAAAATGCTCGACGGGCGCATCGTCGAAGACGGGATCGCGGCATGAAGACGATCGCCATGGCATGGCGGAATCTTCTCCGCCAGAAGAGGCGGACGCTGATCACGCTCTCCGCGCTGATCGTGGGACTGTGCGGCGTGGTGGTCTTTCAGGGATACATCACCTCCCTGATGAGGAGCTTCCGCGACAGGACGATCCGCGCGGGAATCGGACATCTGCAGATTGCACGGTCTTCGGGCTACTTCGAGGACGGGGAGTTCAATCCCTACGCCTACGCAATGCGGGATGCAGAGAAGCTCGTCGCGGGCCTCGCTTCCCAGCCGGGCGTGCTGGCAGCATTCCCCTCGACGGGCTTCACCTCGATTGCAGGCAAAGGGGAGAAATCGGCGACGCTCCTCGTGAAGGCGTACCCGGCAGAGCGGATGTTCTTCGCGCACCCCCAGGGACGCGTGGTCCCCCCGACCGACAGGTTCGGTCTGGGGACCCTGCTCTCCGGCACGCCTCCTTCCCCGGGGGACCGGGACCGCATCGTCCTGGGAGAGACGGCGGCGCGCATACTGGATGCGAAGCCGGGCTCCGTGGTTACGCTGATGGCCGTGCTGCCGGGCGGCGGCCTCAACGGCAGGGATTT
>JBEKVA010000146.1:0-9604 GCA_049514475.1 Spirochaetia bacterium | reverse complement strand
GCGGCATCTGTCCCCCCGCCGCCAAAAGGAATTGCCATCCTCTTTACCCGCAGTCCAGACTCCGCTGCAACCTCCAGGATGTCGGTAACCATTGTCTCGGACAACCTGCAGGTGAAGTTCCTGTCCCTGCTCACCACGGCCAGGTCCTTGTAGAAATAGATGCTGTCCATGTTGAACACATGGGTTGGTGTTGCCCGCAGCCCCGCACCATGCCTTCGCGCATATTCGATGGCGCCGCGCTGTCCAATCTCTTCTCCGTCAGTGCTGAGCACCACGAGCCGCGTGTGCTTGAGGGGAGCACCGCCGGTCTTCTCGCCCTTGAAGTGCCTGACGATTTCCAGGCCCATCGAAGTTGCGTTGAGATTGTCCCCTGCCCCCGGTGACGGAGTGCCGCTCATCATGAAGAAGAGCTGCACGGCGAAGGGGAGGCCAACCGCCGAAATCCAGAGCAGGGCTCCGTGCGCCGATTGCGGTTCCGAAGACCACAATTGAAGCACCGAGAGAATGACAGTGCTGGCGCACATCCAGATAAAGGAAGCCATTCCGAGCAGGAACCTCAGGAACGCGATGCTTTGAAACCGTTCAAGGAATGAAAAGATATAAGGGCTGTCATGATGCCCAACGAGGATGACCTGCTGCCTGACGACGTCGACAGGCTCGAGGGTTCCGATCACATTGCATCCCTCCGCGCTTTTGAACAGGGGATCGAATAATCGTCCATAGAAGACATATTGGGAGAGCCCATAGGCGAGTCCAAGGAGGCAGAGAAGGCCTGCTGCATGGACAGCATATCCACCCCATGTGGCCAAAATCATTGAAATGACGTAGATGACAGCTATTGCCTGACCTAAATGCCACAGGGCCCTTGGGTGAAGAGTGAACATCTCCTTCTGAACGCTGTCACAGTCGTTTCCAAAAAGATGCGCGATTTCATCCGCCGCGGCACGACACTCCAAAGTGCCGGCAATGCGATACTCGTGGCTCTGGAGAAGGACCCTGGTGGATTCCAGCGATGAAAGCGCGAGCTTTCCAGCCCTTTGCGTGCCGAGCCTGAGGTGATTTTCCATGACACATTTCCCGCTGCCACGGTAGTGCAAATTGCCCTGAAGAGCCAGATGAGCTCCTCATGCAGTCCTGCGCGCGGTTCACCTTTTCGCGAGTCTCTCCTTAATCTGTATCATCCGGCGCCGCTCACGCGCGCCATCCAGGCGCGGGTGAGCCCCGAACGGGGCTTCAGCATGAGCCGCTCGTGGAGCAATGCGCGCGCCATGCCCTTCTGACCGGCACGTTCGGCCGCGCTGATCAGGGTTTGAGCCAGCAGGTCGCGCTGCGCATGAGAACCGCCGGACCGCGCCGCAATTGCCTTGACCGGCGCCAGCAGGTCCACCGCCGCCGCATAATCGCCATGGGCGTAGGCGTGCAGCGCACGCGCCACCGGCAAGCCCACGGCGCGCGTCATGGCGCCGTTGTCGCTTTCCAGCAGGGCGGTGCGCTCCATCACTGACAGCAGCCGCCTGGCAAGGTCCTCGCGTCCCGCCCCGGCGAATGCCATCATTGCGTGGCTGTCATTGAAGGCGTACCAGGCGTCGTCAATACGCGGCTCCCATGCCTCGGCGATGCGGTGCCACCGCAGGCCGACGTCGATACCGTGCAGGCTGAGCCGCCACAACAACGCGCTGGCGTCCAGCAGGTCCAGGATCACGGTGGAGTCTCCGCCGCGAATGCGCTCGTCGTACAGCCGCAGCACCTGCTCCCACTCCGCGCGGTCGAAGTGGTACAGCGCAAGGTGCCACCAGTTGTGCACGGCGAAGAAATTTTCAGTCGACCAGCCCGCAGCGGTGGATACGAGCCAGCCGATGCCCTCATCGATGCGGTTGTTCATCTCCAGCACGTGTGCCACCGCGTGGGTGGCCCAGGCATCCCGCTCGTCGCGCCGCACCGCCTCGCGGCCGGTCTCCTCGGCACGCACGTAATCACCCATTTCTTCAAGCCCGAAAGCGTGCATGCCGAGGTAATAGCCCTCGAGGGGGCTGCTGCGATCAATGTCGGGAAGCCGCCGCGCCACGCGGTCGCGCAGCTCGCTCGACTGGCCCAGGAAGAAATCGCCCTGGTGCGCGGCGAACATCGCCAGGGCGTCGTTCGGGTGGTCCACCAGCGCACGCTCCCAGCACGCGCAGGCGTCGAACAGGCGTCCTTCGACCCATGCCGACAGGGCGGCAATATGTGTCTGCTCGCGCGCCGTCGCACCTCGGGCCACGCTCCGCGCGGCGGCGAGCGCCGCCCTCGCATCGGGCAACAACGATTTGTCGGTGCTCAGTACGCACACGACTCCCTTCAGCACGTGGCCCATCACCAGGCCAGGGTCGATGGCAGTGGCCGCATCTACTTCGGCCATTGGATCGTTACGCAGCACAAGCAGCTTGCCGAGAGCTGCGTCGTAGCGCGCCACAGCCGATGGGTCGACGCTGCTCAACGGAACGCCAAAGGCATCACGTACCATCATAATGTCTGGAAAGTAACGAATATCGAAGGGAAAGGCACCCTTCACCTGAGGAGTGGGGGCCTGGGTGCCCCGCTCTGGACTGCCGGGCTGCGGGCTTGACAGGTGGCGATATTATTTGTATTATACAACTGTTGTATGGGTACAGTAACGAAGGCGGGAGGACGGGCACGGGCGGATTCCATGGCGGATGCCATGCAACGGCAGCTGTGGAGACTCCTGCGCGGTCTCGAGCACATCGACCAGGAGTTCCTGAGCCGGTTCGGCGTGACGACCTCGCAGGGGGAAGCGCTGCTGGCGTTCCCCGGCGAATCGCGCGCGAGCATGAACGAGCTGAGCAGGGCACTGGGCCTTGCCAACAGCACCATGACGCGCATGGTGGAGAACCTTGTTACCCGGGGGTTCGTGCGCCGCACGGAGGACGAGCAGGACCGTCGGGTGGTGCGCGTGGCGCTCACCGCCGAGGGGCGGAAACTCCAGGGCTCTCTGAAGGAAGCCCGGCGGGAGATCCAGCGGCTCATCCTCGCAGAGATCCGTGTCGAAGACAGGACCACGGTGCTGGAGGTCCTGGAAAAGCTGAATCTGGCAAGTGAAAAGGCCCTGAAGGCCTGCTGCGGCGGGTGAGGTTTTTTTTTGCAGTAATATTACGTATATACAAATATTGTATATACGAATAATAGGAGGTGAAGGAAATGGATCACAACGGTCGGGGAAAGGGTTCGGAGGAGACCGTGCACGCCGGAGTCGTCATTCTGTCCGCCGCATGCTGGAATCCTTCCATGGGCGGCCTGGACGAGCAGGCCAGGCGGGTAGTGGAGACGGCAGCGTCGGAGACGGGCGTGGAGGTGCAGGTGAGCCTGCAGCCCATGTCGGCGGCCCTCTATGGAGGTGTTCCAAAGGAGGTCGTCGCCCAGCTCAAGATTGACAGCCAGGCCGGAGGGCTTCGCATGCCGGTAGTGATGATCAACGGCAAGGCCGTGTCCTACGGGGCGCCGGACGCGGGGCGCATCACCGCTGCCCTGCGCGAGTTGGCGGGCACCAAGCCCGCGAAGAAGTAAGGGAGGGGCGGCATGGAAACGTTCGACACGCTTCTCGCCCCCAAAGGGGCCACCAGGTATATTTTCTTCGGTGGAAAGGGAGGAGTCGGCAAGACCACCATGGCAACCGCCACGGCGGTCTGGTTCGCCGACCTGGGATACAAGACGACCATCGTCTCAACTGATCCGACCGTCAGCCTTTCGGTCATGTTCGATCGGCACATCGGGGGCAGCGATCGCACGCCCGTTCCCCTGGTGCCCAACCTGCGTGGTTTGAACATCAATCCGAACGACGCCCGTGGTGTCTTCCAGGCGAGACTGAACAGCGTCACCGGGCAGATGAACCAGGCCTTTGGCGATGAGATGATCGCCACTCCCTGCGCCGAGGAAATGGCCACATTCGACCAGTTCGTCACGTTCCTGGATGAGCCCGACGCAGAGGTGATCGTTTTCGACACGGCGCCGACCGGCAAGAGCCTGCGGGAGCTGGCCATGCCGTTCGACTGGGCCGGCTTCCTGCAGAAGCAGATCCAGGACGGGAAGAAGATGGCGGAGTTGATGCGCATGGATGATGAATCCTTCGCGAACCTCGAGAGGGACAGGCTGCGCTACGACCACGCCCTCTCCGTGCTTCGAGATCGAGCCGCAACAATCTTCAGTCTCGTCGTGATTCCCGAAAAGCTTCCCATCGAAGAGACCCACAGCGCCATCATCGGACTTTCCCGGCTGGGCATTCCCGTGCAGGGGCTCGTGGTCAACGAATGCATCCTGCCCGAGGTCATCGAGGGCAACCGCTTCCTCGAGGCCCGGGCGGAGGTGCAGAGAAAATACCTCGCGCAGATAGAGACCAGGTTTGGAAATCTTACGAGGGTCCGGCTGCCGCTGTTGAATCGGGACGTATCGGAGCTCGACACCCTTCGCACCGTGGGCGGCCTTCTGTACGGGAGTTCAGCGCGCGCGCAAACCCTGGGTTTCGCAAGGAGTTGATGATGAAGCTCTCCCTTCCCGCACAGACTATACTGCTCCCTTCTCCCGTGCTCATCATTGGAACATACGGCGCCGATGGCAGGCCGAATATCATGAATGCCGCGTGGGGAGGGATCGCATCGAGCAGGCCGCCGTGCATCAGTGTTTCTCTCAGGGAAGCTACGTTGAGCTATCACAACATCAAGCTGACCGAGGCATTCACGGTCAATATTCCCTCAGAGAAGTACCTCAAGGAAGCCGATTTTGTCGGCATGGTATCGGGAAGAGAGTGCGATAAATTCGTGACTGCCCGCCTCACCCCGGAAAAGAGCAGGCTGGTCAATGCTCCCATCGTAAAAGAGTTTCCCTTTGCCCTGGAATGCCGGCTGCTCAGGATGGTCGAGCTTGGCCTGCATACAATGTTCATTGGAGAAATCGTCGGAATGGTCGCCGAGAACGATATTCTGAATCCCGGTCAGCTCCCTGACATCGAAAAGGTTCGGCCGATGCTGTGGGGCTCGTTCGGCAGCATGGCCTACTATAGCATTGGCGACAAGCTTGGCGCCGCGTTCTCCGTGGGAAACGAATTGAAACGCAGCTAAGGATCGCCCCGACGCCCCGCGCGCGCGGGTCACGTCACGCTTTCATTTTGACCGGTCCCCCGCCCAGGGAGACGAGGAGGTCGAAGTCCTTCTTTTCCAGCGGCATGACCGAAAGGCGGCCTTCCCGCACCAGGTGGATGTTCTTGAGCGTCGGCTCGGCCTTGATCCTGGAGAGCGTCACGGGGCTCTTCAGTGTCCACTCGGGAGCGACATCGACCGCGGTCCAGATGTCTTCATCAGAGGTCGTGTCTGCATGAGGCTCGGACAGGACCTTCATGGCACCAACGATGCTTTTCTCATCGCCTGAGTGATAGAAGAGAACGATGTCGCCCGGCTTCATGGCGCGCAGAAAATTGCGCGCCTTGTAATTGCGCACGCCGTCCCAGGTGGTCATTCCGTCGCGCACGAGCTCGGGCCACCCGTACGTATCCGGGTCGCTTTTCGCCAGCCAGTAGCCCATGGTGGAAAAAGTAGTGAAGCATCCGTGAAACGGCTACTGGGGCCTGGCCGATCGCCGCGGGCTGCTTTGCACGCAAGAACCGGGTTGCTGGGAGCTGTCGAATTTGCTTCCTTGATCCCACGAGGTAAGCAGATGCGCACTTTGATCCGGATGAATCCATCGATGATTGTTCTGGCGCGGGGCCAGATCGCCGCGCTTCCGCTCAGGGGCAGGGCGTGCCGCGTTTCCTGCGTGGCGGGCAGGCTCTGGGTGACGGTGAGCGGGCGGCGGGAGGACTCCGTGCTCATCCCGGGTGAAGGGGTGACTTTCGAGGGGCGGGGAAGGATCGTCGTCGAAGCTCTTCGGACAGCGACAGTTCGACTTGAGATCCGCACGGCGGAGGGCGTAAAGGCGCGCGCGCCCTCCGCCCTGGGGCGACTGGCCGCAGGGCTGTAGAAAACGCCGCAGCTTCAATCGTATTCCTGCGGCATTGAAGCGCAGCCTGGCTCTGCCTGCTCTCCTTTCCGCCGCATGCTTGCCCTGGCCAGCCACTCCCACAAGGATCCCGCGGTTCTCGCCGCGAGGCCATTCCAGCTCTTCTTTCGTGAGAGAAATGATACCTACGCGTCAGCCCGGCTGCAAGCATAGCGGAAGCCGGCGGGGAAGAAACAGTGCGCATTCTCGACGAGCTTGCCAGCTCGGCGCGCTGTTGGCGTGCTGCCGTCTATGCCCCGCCGGGCCGTCCCTTGTATTGTTCGTCGCTGACCTTTTCCAGCCAATCGACGGTCCTGCCGTCGAGCTGTTCATGAATGGCGATGTGCGTCATGGCCGTGGTCGCCGTCGCGCCGTGCCAGTGCTTCTCACCGGGTGCGAACCTGATCACGTCACCAGGACGAATCGTCTCGATCGGGCCCCCCCAGCGCTGAGCAAGGCCGCAGCCAGCCGTCACGATAAGGGCCTGGCCCAGCGGGTGCGTGTGCCAGGCTGTCCGAGCGCCGGGCTCGAACGTGACATAGGCGCCGGCCGCGCGCGCAGGATCTTGCACTTGAAACAGGGAATCTATGCGTGCAGTGCCTGTGAAGTACTCGGCCGGCCCTTTGCTGGAAGGCTGTGAGCCGCTTCTTTGGATATCCATATCGTTACTCCTTCAGGTGCCGGTGACATATTCGAATCGGTACGCCAACTCTGGGCCGCCTTTGCATCGTTTCTCCTCCCACCGCCACGAACCTCGGCGCAGGGCACCTGCCTGCCATAGGAATCGCAGCCATGCAATAGGAATATAAGGATCGAAGCAGGTAAGTGTTTGCCTAAATCTGCGAATGCTTAGCCCGATTCGCTCGGGGGCTGCAGGCGGATAGCCGTGGTGCCTCCCGTATGTCGCTTTGTGTATATTGAGAATATTGGACGCGGTAGCCCGGCTGGGAGGTATGGTGGTGGTGCGTGTACTTCTTCTTCTATGCTTTGTCGTTCTGGCGGGTGGCCCCGTGGCGGCCCAATGCAAGCCAACTCCAGGGAACGTGCTGGACGGTTCCTACAGGCCCGTGGCGCCGAAGCGGGCCAGCGTGGGGTCCGGATTCGTGCTGACGGGCACCATACGCGCCTCAACTGATTGCCTGCCCATCGCGGGCGCAACGGTCGAGTTCTGGCTGGCCGGCCCCGAGGGGTATTCAGAAAAGCTTCGGGGAACCGTGGTCGCGGACAAGAGCGGCCGCTATCGGTTCCAGTGTCCGTTCCCCGTTTCGCACGGCGGTCCCCCTCCGCACATTCACATGAACGTGGCCCAGGACGCCTTCCTACCCATCGCGACGGAGTTCTTCCCGGGCCAGGGAAGCGCCAGCGGCGAGTTCGATGTCGTGCTCGATCCCGCAGACTAGTCCGCGCCGGTAACCGCGTTCAGACTGATAACCCGACAACTCTGACAGCCGAGGTATTGACAGCGCTCCTTCTCCGCCTTAAAATCACGATACTATGAGTACGAAAAAGATCAAATGAGTACTATAAGTACCCTGGGACTCGCGCTGGGAGGCGGTGCGGCACGAGGGCTCGCGCATATCGGGGTGATCAAAGTCCTGCAGGAGGAAGGCATCCCGATCGATTTCATCGCCGGCACGAGCGCCGGAAGTCTCGTCGGCGCCGCCTTCTCCGCGGGGCTGTCGTGGCGGGAAATCCTTGAGCTGGCGCGCGGCATCAACTGGCTCGATATCGCCACTCCCGCGGTTTCCTTGATGGGTCTCATGAGGATGGACAGGCTCCAGCGTCTCCTCGAGGAAGCTCTGGGAGACATGACCTTTCAAAAGTTGTCCATTCCACTCGCGGTTGTCACCGTCGACCTCATATCGGGAGATCAGGTGATTCTCTGTGAAGGCCCCGTTGCCCGTGCCGTGCGCGCAAGCTGCGGCATCCCTGGGATCTTCGAGCCGGTTGTCGATGGAGGACGATGTCTTGTCGACGGTGGCC
The DNA here is from genome assembly GCA_049514475.1 of Spirochaetia bacterium. GTDB lineage: Bacteria > Spirochaetota > Spirochaetia > SZUA-6 > Fen-1364 > Fen-1364. Next base: position 1,603 of record JBEKVA010000146.1, on the reverse strand, counting down.
TTCTCAATAACGTGCCCGTGGACATTGTGCGGCGGATGGGGGCGGGACTCGTCATCGGGGTCGATCTGAGCAAGGACCGACGCCACAACGATCCTCCTCGGAATATCGTGGATGTCCTTTCCTATTCTTTCAACATTCTCATCACAAACGCGGCAAATCAGTCCCTTGCAGAAGCGGATATCGTCGTGTCCCCACCGCTTGGCGGATTCTCCTACAGGGACTTTCGAAGAATGGACGAGCTGATCGAGCTGGGGGAAAGGGCAATGCGGTCCGAGCTGGGGCATCTGGAGCAGATGCTTTCCAAGGGGAAAACCAGCCGTTCGGGATGGAGAGAAGACGGGCTGTCAGCACGGCAGGCAGCATCCACGCCAGGAGGTTTATTGTGAGCTTGAAAGCGCGGTTTCTCAACGCTGTTCTCGCGGTGCGCATCAATGGAGCGTTTGGCACCATGGGGAAGAAAGAGGTACGAAAGCTCATACAGACAGCGTGCAGGCTCAGACCCCAGTGGGCGTCAAAGGGGAACGTGGCCTTCCTGCTGGAGCTTGTGGAGAAGGATCACCCCTTCTTCCAGTGGACAATTGCAATGCGGCGCGATCTGCATCCGAGAGTCCTCTCGCGCTTCATCCGCAATGTCCTCTTCACAAGTTTCATAGGTGATCACCGGAAGGTTGAATATGAGAAAAAGCACGGGACGCCTCCTCTTTCGAACCTGCTCTTCAGCGTGACTGAACGCTGCAACCTGAGATGCGAGGGTTGTTGGGCCGGCGAGTATGACAAAAGGGACGAGCTCCCTCTTGGGCTCATGGATCGCGTCGTACGCGAGCTCAAGGGGATGGGGGCCGGCATTGTGACCCTGACGGGCGGCGAGCCTTTCCTTCGGGCGGATATCTTTGACCTTTTCAAAATGCACCCGGATGTCTTCTTTCAGATATTCACGAATGGGACTCTCATTACCGGGAAGATCGCCGACAAGCTTCAAAAAGCCGCCAATGCAGCTCCCATACTTTCGCTGAATGGGTTCGAGGAGGAAAATGACAGCATCCGCGGCAAAGGCAATTTTAAAGCGGTGACTTCAGCGTGTGAAATATTGAGAGACCGGAGGCTCCTTTTCGGTGTTTCCCTCACAGCCACTTCTCGAAACATCGACAGCCTGACGGATCCCACGTTCTATGACTTTCTTATCGCCAAGGGCGCTAAGATCGGATGGATTTTCCATTACATGCCCGTCGGGAGAAACCCGAACGTTGACATGATGCTCTCCCCGGAGAAAAGAAGGGATCTTGGACAGTTCATCTACAAGCTCAGGAACTCGCGGCCCTTCTTCATCGTTGATTTCTGGAACGACGGCCCCATGGTGGGCGGATGCATGGCAGGGGCCCGTCATTATCTGCATATAACGAATACAGGTGATGTGGAGCCATGCGTATTCTGCCACTTCGCAGTTGACAACATCAGAGACAAGTCCCTTGAAGAGGTAATCCACTCTCCTTTCTTCCTGGACATCAAGAAGGGCATTCCGTACGACGGCAACGTCCTTCGGCCCTGCATGATGGTGGACCGGCCGGAGGTCTTTCGCGCCCTCTATCTCAGGCACAGACCGTGG
>JBEKVA010000145.1:0-9663 GCA_049514475.1 Spirochaetia bacterium | reverse complement strand
TGACGACGCGCAACCAGCTGAAGAAGGTCCTCGGCTCCCTCCGACAGGTTGAGAACACTGCCATTTCGATCGTCTATCTCGACGACGATCCCGAGGAGGCGCGCACGAGTGCGGCGGGGATGGGCGTCGACGGCAGCCGCGTGATCGGTTTCGAGGAAGCCTGCACGGCAGGGAAGGCTGCGCTGCCCGCCCTCGGTGCCCGCCTGGACCAGGTGGTCGCCTCCGTGGAGGAGGATGACACGGTCACCATCTGCTACACCTCGGGAACCACGGGCAACCCGAAGGGCATCATGCTGACCCACCTGAACTACTGGACCAACTGCCACGACGCGATGAAGGCCATCGACCTGCCGGCCGGCTGGCGGTCCCTGATCATCCTGCCCGTCGATCATTCCTTCGCCCACACCGCGGGGCTGTACACCGCGCTGGTCTGCGGCCTGACACTGTATTTCGTGGACTCGCGGGGCGGTGGAATCGGCACCCTGCGCAACATCCCCATCAACATGGTGGAATCCAATTCCCACTTCCTGTTCACCGTGCCATCCCTTTCGGGCAACCTCATGAAAAAGATCGAGGCTGGCATTCAGGAGAAGGGCGGCGTCATCGAGAAGCTCTTCACTGCGGGCATAAAGGCGGGGATCGCGATGAACGGCGACGGGTTCCTTCGGCCGCGGCTCTCCGTCCGGCTGAAGAACGCCCTCCCCTACGCGGTTGCGAAGCTCGTCGTTTTCAACACGATCAAGAAGAAGGTGTTCGGCGGCTCGATCAAGTTCTGTGTAGGCGGCGGCGCGCTTCTGGACGTGAAGCAGCAGGAGTTTTTCGCAGCCCTCGGCGTGCCCATCTACCAAGGGTACGGCCTGACGGAAGCGGCGCCCATCATCTGCACGAACAGCCCGGAGATGCACAGGTTCGGGACCTCCGGCCGCCTCTTCGAATCCATCGAATGCCGCCTGCTGAAAGCCGACGGCACGGAGGCGAAGATCGGGGAAACGGCGGAGATCGTCATCCGTGGCGGCAATGTCATGAAGGGGTACTTCAAGAACCCCGCGGCAACGGCCAAGGCTTTGCGGGACGGCTGGCTGTACACGGGGGACCTCGCGTACTTCGACAAGGACGGGTTCCTTGTTGTCGTCGGCAGGGAGAAGGCCCTGCTGATCGCCGAGGACGGGGAGAAGTACAGCCCCGAGGAGATCGAGGAGGCCATAACGTTCTCCACCGACGTGATCGACCAGGTGATGGCGTGGTGCGACCACCGCAAATATACCACCGCCCTTGTCAGCCTGGACGCGACGCGGGTGGAGCGCATCATCAAGAGCAGTGCCATCGACTGCGCCGAGGCGCTGCTTTCACGCCTCACCGAAGAGCTGTTCCGGTTCCGTTCGGACCCCAAGGCACGCAAGGTGCAAGCGACATGGGTGCCCTCGGTCTTCCAGATCGTGACAGAGGCATTCTCGGAGAAAAACGGCACCGTGAACTCGACCATGAAGATGGTGCGGCACAAGATAGCCGAAGTGCACGCCGACCTGATCGAGTACGCCTATACAAAGGAAGGGTCGAAGACCGACAACCCGAGAAACCTCCAGGCCCTCAGGACCCTCTTCAAGCTGAAATGACAGTCTCTCCTCCGCCGCCCGGGGCGGCGGGGCCGTCCCGCATGAAAGTCGATGCACCGCGCGCGGGGCTGCGTATCGACGCCTTTCTCTTCGCCGCCCTCCCCTTCGCATCGCGTACGCGCCTGCGGCAGAAGATCCAGACCGGCGAGGCCCTCCTCAACGGCAGGCGCATTGCCTCCTCCACCCGGCTGCGGGAGGGAGACGAGGTCACGGTGCTCTGGCGGGGCGTGCCGGATGTCACCCCGGCGCCGTCGATGGACGTCCTGTACGAAGACGAGGCGCTGCTCGCCGTCGACAAGCCCGCGGGCATCGCCTGCCATCCCATGGGCAGGAGACAATCGGGAACCGTCATCCAGTTCGCCCGCCAGCGGGAGGAGCTTCAGATCCGCGCGCGCCTGGAGCAGGGAGACACCAGCTGGTACCCCCGGTTGGTCAACCGTCTTGACGTGTTCACCAGCGGGATCGTGCTGATTGCGCGCACTCACCAGGTGCTGGTGGCCATGCAGAGGTTGACCGCCGCGGGAGTGGTGCGAAAGCAATACGTCGCCCTGGTCGAGGGTGTCATCGCGGGGGAGGAGGGACTGATCGATCTTCCCCTGGGTCTGAATCCTGCGGGCCGCGTACGGGTGAAAATGCACGTGCGCCCGGATGGCCGGCCCTGCCTGACCGAGTGGCGGGTGCGCAGGCGGCTGCCCGGCCATACCCTCCTCTCGGTGACGCTCCTGGGCGGACGGCAGCACCAGGTGCGGGCGCACCTGGCAGCCGTCGGGCACCCCGTGCTCGGCGATCTTCTCTACAAGGACGAGGAGCTTTTCCTTCGCTACCAGGAGAAAGGGGCCGACGCCTCCCTGCCCCGTCGACATTGCCTGCACGCGGAACGGATGATGTTCCCCCATCCGCTGAGCGGCGCGGCAGTCACGATCGAGGCGCCCCTGCCGCCTGACTTCCAGGAAATCATTTCAGAAATTGCTTGACAGCGCGGGGGAAGTTCGGCCACTGTCATTGCCGATGAACATCGCAAAGAACCGTGTGGTTTCCATTGAATACACCCTGACGGGTGCCGACGGGACGGTCCTGGACACCTCGAAGGGAGAGGAACCCCTGGCGTACATCCACGGCACCGGCAGTCTCGTCGAGGGGCTGGAGATCGCCCTCGAGGGCAAGCAGCCCCCCGATCACGTGTCGGTGAGCGTTCCCCCCGAAAAAGGGTACGGCCTGCGCGACGACTCGATCGTCTTCAGTGTTCCGCGCTCTCAGTTCAGCAATGTGCCCGAGCTGGAGCTCGGGATGCAGTTCGAGGTCCAGGGTGACGGGGAAGCGCACCTGGTGACCGTGATCGGCATGGACGAGGACGAGGTCACCGTGGACGGCAACCATCCCCTGGCGGGCCTGACGCTCCAGTTCGATGTCGACGTGGTCGATGTCAGGGAGGCGACGCCCGATGAGCTCGAGCACGGCCACGTGCACGACGCCCACTCGGACCACGAACACTAGGCCGCCTGCGGTACTCCGCTAGGCTCCGACAGTGCACCCCCCGCCGCCGCGGGGCGCCGAATACCTACCACCTCTCGGGGTGCAGGATCTCCTCCATGGAAAGGCGGCTCTTCGCCACGGGTGAGGGGTCCATGGGGTAGCCCAGGGGCATCAGGTCCACTACGCGCACCTCGGCGGGGATGCCGAGGATCTGCTTCACAATCTTCTCGTCGAAGGAACCGATCCAGCAGGTGCCCAGTCCTTCAGCCGCGGCAGCCAGGGCGAGGTGGTCCATGGCGATGGCCACGTCGATGGGGTATGCCGCCTGGCCGCAGCGCATCACCCGGCCGTCTGTTTCCGCGCAGCAGACGAGCAGCACGGGAGCGGTGCCGATGAATGTCTGCCGCGCTGCCTCCCGGGCAATCCGCTCCCGCGTTTCCCTGTCCCGCACGGCGACAAAACGCCACTCCTGGGCATTCTTGGCGGACGGCGCAGCGCGCGCCGCCTCCATCACCTGCAGCAGGACCGGCTGCTCAACGGGGACGTCCCGGAAAGCCCGAACGCTCTTGCGCGTTCGTATCGCCTCGTATACATCCATCACTGCCTTACTCCTCCGCCATTTCGGCAATACGTTTCTCGATCTCGGTCAGGCGCTTTTTCATCCGCGCGATCGTCTTCTCCAGACGGGCCCGCTCCTCCTGCAGGGCGATGCGCCTGTCCTTGTGCGGCTTCTTTGCCAAGTATTTCACTTTCACCATGTCCGGGCTGTGCCCGTCCCGCAGCTCCTCCTGGGCATTCTCGCGTGATGACTCGTCGTGGATGGCGGCCAGGGTGCGCATGTTCTCGAACCCGACCCGCGGGTCCAGGTCGAGGGTGTGCGCCTTCATGATCACCTGGGCGCTTGTGCGGGGGAGCGCAAGGGCCCGGTCGAGGTAGTCGGAAAAGCTGGTGCCGTGCTTCGTGCACAGCTCGTGCGCCTCGATCAGCAGCCGACCCAGCTCCTTCATGAGGGAGCCGCTGCCGGCCAGGAACTTCTCCCGGATCTGCTTCGTCAGGGCGCGGAACTCGGGGATGGCCTCGAACGGATTTGTATAGATGCCCTTCTGCTCGGCCTCGAAAAGCAGGGTATGCAGGAGGTTCCAGAAAGCCGTGGTATGGGTCCGGGCGGACACCGGGGCATCGGGGCCGGTGAACTGCAGGTGATGGGCGTACTCGTGGATGGCCGTGTACATCATCTCGTTGTCGTTGGTGAAGTTCCTGTTGTGGATGATGATTTCACGGCTCTCCGGCTTGTACAGGCCGTGCACCTTGCTGCTCTTCTTGCCGGAGAGGATGACGGAGAAGTCCTGGTCGGTCTTCCGCAGCTGGAGGAGTATCTTCTTGATCTGATCGTTGCTCACCGCGCGGCCTCCCGGCGCCGCACCCGGCGCGGGCCCATGATAGCAGATTAAGGAAAATTAACAATCGAAAAATCATTTCACAAACTCCCGGCGTTATCTTCGTCCCAGGAGGAATAGGATAATGAAACATCGTTATTTCACACTTGCAATAATCGCCCTGCTGGCCCTGCTCGCGGCCGGCCCGGCAATGGCGTTCAGTCTGGGCAGGGGGGAGAAAGTCGACACGGCCCAGGCAACCACGAGCAGCACAACCAGCAGCCAGACCCTCGCCGAGGCCTCGCGGAACCTGGCCACAATCCAGCTCTCGTTCCGCGAAGTGGCCAAGCGGGTGCTTCCCGTTGTCGTCGAGGTCGACGTCACCGAGCAGCTGAAAAACTCGGCCCAGGCCCAGAACCCCTTCGACTGGTTCTTCAACCAGAACCCGGGCAACAACCGCGGAGGCCAGGCGCCCCGGCGTCAGGGTCTCGGATCGGGCATCGTGGTAAAGCGGGCGGGAGACACCTACTACGTTCTGACAAACAATCACGTCGTTGCCGGCGCCACCGACATCAGCGTGAAGCTCGCCGACCAGCAGATCTTCAAGGCCAAGGTCGTCGGCTCCCCTGACCCCCGCAGGGACCTCGCCATCGTGTCCTTCAACAGCAGCGCGAACCTCGCTGTCGCGGCGCTGGGTGACTCCGGCGACCTGCAGGTGGGAGACCTCGTGCTCGCGGTCGGCAATCCCTTCGGGTTCGAGAACACCGTCACCATGGGCATCGTGAGCGCGCTCGGCCGCAACGGCCCCGGCGGGGACGTGGCCACCAACACCGACTACATCCAGACCGACGCGGCCATCAACCAGGGCAACTCGGGCGGCGCGCTGGTGAACATCCGCGGGGAGGTCATCGGCATCAACACCTGGATCGCGGCCCCCACGGGTGGCAGCATCGGCCTGGGCTTCGCCATTCCCATCAACAACGCGAAGAAAGCCATCGATGACTTCATCAGCAAGGGGAAGGTCGAGTACGGGTTCCTCGGCGTGCAGCCGACCGACCCCGCCATCGACTCCTACCCCGGCGTGGCGAAGGACCTCAGGGTGGAGAACGTGAAGGGCGCCCTCGTGGTGAACGTGTACCGCAACTCGCCGGCCGACCGGGCAGGGATCCTCCCGGGTGACTTTGTCACAAAGGTCAACGGGCAGGACATCGCGAACACTAACAAGCTCGTCCAGGTTGTCGGAGACCTCCTGGCCGGCAAGACCTACGATTTCGAGCTCATCCGCTACGGGGAACGGCAAAAGATTTCGATCAAGCTCGTCGCGCGCCCCGAGGACGGCAGTGACGCGACCTCCTACAAGAACCTCTGGACGGGGCTGACGGTGGTGCACGTCAACGACCAGGTCCGCCAGCAGGCGGGGGATTCCAACATCCCCAAGGGCGTGGACGGCGTCATGATCGGCTACGTTGCCACCGGCAACACGCCTGACGACCAGTCGCCGGCCGCTATTGCGGGGTTCCGTCCCTACGACGTCATCACGCAGATCAACGGGAAAGAGGTCCACTCCATCATGGATTATTACCGGGCCCTCAATGACAAGTCGAAGAAGGACGTGAGCTTCAAGGTCACCCGGCAGGGGACGGATGTCACCATCGGGCTCACGCGGTAGCGTGCGCGGGCTCTGACAAGAGACTCCCTTTCACTTTCGACCTATGCACGGCCGCCCAGCGACGCCCCGAGGCGTCGGGCCACGGGCGGCCGTTTTTTTACGGGAGGAGGTAGAACTTCGCCGGCGGTGATCCTTGGGGCGCAAGCGCGTTGCCGGTCCACAGGAAATTGCCGGAGACCGAAGTGGCCTCGGCGGCCGTGGACTCCAGGTCGCAGTAGTCTCCAGGGTTCATCGTCAGGCGGTCCCTGCTGGCAAGGACCTGGCCGGTGGTATCGAAGGTGGTGAATTGAAGCTCGAAGGTGGAGCCGGAGAGCGAAATGACGGCGAGCTTTCCATAGTAGCCATGGCGCGTTTTATAGATCAGAACGCTGTTCTGGCCGAGGGAACCGCCCACCAGAACCGCCGCGGACATGCTCGGCTCGGCGCCCTGGATGGCGTCCATCGACACCTGGTTGTAGCCGTGGCCGACCACGTGCTGCCAGATGTAGTTCATGAGGTCGCACCCGCCCAGGACAGATATGAAAAGGCCTAATGTCAGAAAAAGAAAAAATCTCTTCATTTCTGCTTGCTATCGAAGAGTATAGCGCCTGCTCAGGCGCGGAACAAGGGAGGCGGAAAAGCAGAAATAAGATGGGCCGCCTCCCTCCGCGGCAACGCCGGGGAGGGGGGACGGCCCGAAGAAGGAGAGAAGACGCTCCCTGTCCGTTTCAAGTATACGCGGGAGATGCAGACAGGTGTATAGGTGAAACAGCAATTTTTCTATCGCGGGATTTCTACAGGGCGCTGAAAGGCATTTCCGGGGTCCGGCTCGGTATGCAGAGTGCGACAAATCAGCTATCATGCGCGCGTGCAAACTCCCCTGCGTCGAACGACGGCGCTCATCCTTGCGCACTTCTGCCTGCTCACCGCCGTCAGCGCTGAAGCGGGCGGGCGGCTGGCATCCCCCGAGTTCTCCCTGACGACGGAGGAACTGGGGAAAATGACGAGCAGTCTGCCGCCGGCACTCGGCACGGGCATCCTCGCCAGCCCTATCGAGTTTCTCCATATGCTGGCCGCGGCCCTCGACCAGGACCCCGCCTGCTTCCTTCTTGTCGACAAGAGCCATCCGCTGGACCCCGCATATGCCCCGGCAGAGCTGGCCCGTCTCTCTCGTGACTTCAAGCTCCCCATTACCGGGGCCGAGGTGCAGCTGAGCGCGGCCATCATGCCCGAGGTCCTGGCCATGGCAAAGGCTGCCAACGCCGACGGGGCGACGCTCGTTTTCTCATCGGGGTACCGTTCCTTCGCCTACCAGCGCGCCGTGTACGCGCGCGAGGTGAGTCGCTACGGGCAGGAGACGGCGGACAGGGAGTCGGCCCGCCCGGGGACGTCGCAGCACCAGCTCGGCACCGCCATCGATTTCGGATCCATCACCGACGCCTTCGCCGAAACGCGCGCGGGGAAGTGGCTCGCCGCACATGCCGGTGAGTACGGCTTCTCCCTGTCCTACCCCCGGGATTACGAATGGCTGACGGGCTACCGCTGGGAGTCCTGGCATTACCGCTACATCAGTCGGGCGGGAACCGAGCTGCAGAAACAGTTCTTCGGCGGCGTCCAGCAGTATCTCCTCGAGTTCCTCCACGACAATCGAGCCGCGCTGGAAGCCAGGAGGACGAAAAAATGATCGCCGGGGCGTCAGCACGCTCTCCTGCCCTTTCCGGCGCCTGGTGAATGCATTACTATTGATGTTCGAAGGCACCGCGATGAGAAGCACACAGAGTTTTGCTGCCGCCTTTGCGTTATCCGTCGTGCTCACCCCGGCGTCCGCGCTGGCAACCCGTGAACAGCCGGCGCCGCTTGCCGGCACCGTCATCCCCCACCCTACCCCCGCGCTGGGCTTCACGCTCACCGATCAGAACGGGTCCGCCTTCCGCATGGCGGATACGCGGGGGCGGGTGGTCGTCCTGACGTTCATTTACACGCACTGCGGCGACACGTGTCCCTTCATGGCCGTCAAGGCAAGGGATGCGCGCACGCTGCTTGGCAAGGACGCGGACAAGGTCGATTTCGTGGCCGTGACAACCGATCCGAAACGGGATACGGTGCCGGTGATAGCGGCCTACAGCAAGGCGCTGGGGCTTTCCGACGGCTGGCATTTCGTGACCGGCTCCACGGAGAGCGTCCGCTCCGTCTGGTTCGACTACGGGGTGGGCGCGGAAGTGGAAAAGGAGGCAACGCCGGCGGTGCGTGCCGGTCAGGAGGAGGCGGCGGAAACAGAGGACGCCGACAATCCGAAAAAGGGTCTTTCAGCGGAAGGCCTTGCACTCGCTGACAGGATCGTCAGGGAGTTCGGCGGCGGCTACGAGGTGGCGCATACGGCGCCCTTCTGGATCATCGACCCCCGGGGGATGATTCGCATCGTGCTGGATGCAGCCGCGACTCCCGAGGACCTGGTCACCGACATCCGCGCCATGATGAAAGGAAGATAGGACGTGCATGCAATGAAGACACCTGACCCGGTCGGCCGCAGGGGCCCGGCAGCCGCGCTGAAAGGCACGCTGAACGCTTTCCTGCTCCGCCTCATTCCCTGCCTCGCGGCCCTAATGCTCATCCCCATGGTGGTGTTTTCGCAGGATTCGCAGCCGGACGCCCAGCCCGCCGCGACGGCCGCCGGTGGCATTGCACTCATCACCCTGCACGCCGCGGGTGATTCCTTCACGATGGGGGACGGGACATTCGGCCCCGGGGCCACCGAGACCCTCACTGCCGATTACTCGCTGTCGAAATACCTCGTTACGAACAGCCAGTTCGGCCAGTTCGTCGCCGATGGCGGGTACACCGAGCAGAGCTACTGGACCCGCAACGGCTGGGCGTGGAAGGGGAAGAAGACTCTGCCCGCCTACTGGATCGATTCGAAGTTCAACGCCCCCGATCAGCCCGTGGTGGGGGTGAGCTGGTACGAGGCAGTGGCATTCTGCAACTGGCTCTCCGCGAAGGACGGCCTGACCCCCGCCTACGATGCCTCGGGCCAGGCTGATCTCACGGCAACCGGCTACCGGCTTCCCACGGAGGTCGAGTGGGAGTACGCGGCCGCCAAGGGTGCGCCGGGTGAAAACAGGCGCGTCTATCCCTGGGGGGACAAGTGGGACCCGCAGCTCGCCATCTGCCAGGTGAAGCCGGCGGGCGCCGCGAAAAGCGCGAAGGTGGGCAGCAGGAGCCCGGAGGGAGATACGCCGCAGGGGCTGACCGACATGGCAGGCAACGTCTGGGAGTGGTGCAGCGACAACGACCAAGGAGACGCGAGCCTCGCGAAATCCGAGTCGACGGATCGCTACCATTTCCAGGGTGATTCCCCGTCGCAGCGTTTCGTGATGCGGGGCGGCTCGTGGGTGGTGGACTGGCCCAACGGCCTGCGGGCCTCCTTCCGCAGCTTCACCAGCTCGCCGGGTCTCCGCTACAACGTCTACGGGTTCCGTATCGCGCGCAGGTGATCCGGGGCAGGCGCTGGAGGGGCCGCCGTGCCTCCTCCCGCACGTCGGCGCTGTTCCCCCGA
>JBEKVA010000144.1:0-9696 GCA_049514475.1 Spirochaetia bacterium | reverse complement strand
CATGGCCCATTTACCACCATTGAGAGGGAGCGACGCGGCAACCCGTTCTTCCGCGAGCCGCCGGCGGAGACACGCCCGGCCGCGTCGAAGCAGCCGCAGCCGGCCCGCGAGCCTGAGCGCCCGCAGGCGAAGGCCGGTGTGAAGCCGGCGGTCAGGTCGGGGGCGGCGGCACGCGCGACGCCGGAGGTCGCCCCGCGAAAGCCGGCAAAGCCACCCGCGAAGAAAAAGGCTCCCGCCCGTGCGGCACGCGCAGCCCGCGGCGCTACGGCACGCAAGGCCCCCGCCCGCGGTACGCGACCGGCCGCCCGCCCTGGCGCGACGGCAGCCCGGCGGCCCGCGACGGCGGCCCGCCCGGTCGTGAAGAAGGGCGCGCCCGCGCGGCCCGCTGTCCGCGGCGCGTCAGCGAAAGTGAAGGGCAGCGTGAAAGGGAAAAGTGCCCCGCGATCTGCGGGAATGAAACGCCGGCCTCAGGCGGCCAAGTCGACGAAGGCCCCGGGCGCCGGAAGGAAGCCGGCCCGGTAGGCAGCGCTCCCGCTGCCGTCGGCACGAAGATTCTTCGCTGCCGCGGCGATCATCTTGTCGATGGTGTCCACGCTCGGCGCCAGGCGCTTTCCGGCAAGATCGCCGCCCCTCGCGGCTGTTGCCGATCCCCCTGCTCCGCGCGCAAATGAAGCAATGAGAGTATCGAGGATCTTCAGCTTGTAGAGGGGGATCCCGGCCTCCATCCGCGTGTCGGGCCGCACCTGGATGTGGCGGAAGTTCGCGTAGAGCATCTCGGCCCGCCGCACCGGCAGGACGACACTCGGCCCGCCAGCCTGCGCATAACGCAGGGCCGTCATCGCGACAATACCCACCTGGCTTCCCGAGCTCACTCCCTGCACCATGATGCGCGTCCCCTCTTTTGAATATCGGAACGACGCGCAGGGGTGATTACGGTGATCGATGTAAGGCTCGGGGAAAGCGGCGCCGGAGGCGGAGGGCGTCGGATACGCGTCCGGCGGCGGCACGGGCCGGCGCTCAGGGGTTCATTTCGTCGACTACCGCGAAGGCGGCCTCGAGTATGCTCTCCTCGTCGATGCGCATGCACCGATACAGGTCCTTGCGGGATCCCGACTGCCCAAAGCCGCAGACGCCCAGCGGCGTGGTCGGCTGCCCGAACACGCTCCCCATCCATGCCAGCGCGCTCGCCGCCCCGTCTATGACCGTCACGATCGGAGCGTGCCGCATCTCCGCCGGTATCAGCGTGCCCAGGATGTGCCGCCCGTCGGCCTGGTGCATCCTCCAGTCCTCAAGGGCGCGCCGGGGGCTCACCAGGTGGATCACCCGCGCTCCCACCCCTTCGCGCTCCAGGTATTCGGCCGCGGCCAGCGTCTCGGGGACCATGGCGCCGCAGGAGACCAGGTGCACGAGCGGCGCCCCGCGCGTTTCCTGCGCCTCGCGCAGCAGGTAGCCGCCGGCGAGTGCCTGGCCGCGCAGCGCGTCCTTCCCCAGCCGAGCAAGGGCCGGCTCCATGAGCCGCTGATTGACGGGCTTCGTCGACAGGCGCAGATAGCTGCAGCGGCCCCCTTCGCGGCTGCAGCACTGGCGCAGCCCCTCAAGAAGCGCCCACTCGGCTTCCACCGCAAAGCACGGCTCGAAGTAATCCAGCGCGGGCAGCTCCATGCCCAGGGATGCGGTGACCGACGACTGGTGAGCCCCGCCCTCGGCGGAAAGGGAAACGCCGCTGGGCGTCCCCGCGAAGAGGAACTTCGCGCCGCTGTACAATCCGAAGATGAGGGCATCCAGCCCGCGGCAGATGAAGGGGTCGTAGACGGTGCCGACGGGAAAGAGGAGCTGGCCGTTCATCTCCTGGGAGAGCCCCAGCTGCCCCAGCAGGGTGAAGAGGTTCATCTCGGATATTCCCAGCTCGATGTGCCGTCCCCGCGGGGATGCGTTCCAGGTGAGCACCCGGGGCCGCCCGGCCTCGAAGTCGGTCACGGGCCGGAGGGAGAACAGACCCGCCTTGTTGATCCAGGAGGCGAGACCCGTGGACACCGATACGTCGGGGGATGCGGTGACGAGCCGCTCCCCGAGCTTTGGCAGCTCGCCGATGCGCAGGAGGGCGCGGCCGAATGCCTCCTGGGTGGACGTGACGGCAGGGCCGGCCGATGCGGTGGGAAGCTCCTGCGGGACCTCCTCCGCGCTGACCGCGAGGGGGCGGCCGTGATGCCGCCCGCGCGGCAGGCCCGGCGCCTGCACACCGGCGGCCGACGCGAGCCCCAGCCGCTCGGCCGCGCTTCGGCAACACGCGCCTTCCTCGCTGTCGGGCGCAAAGCCCGCCCACGGGTCGGCATCCTCCACGCCCAGGGAAGCGCGCAGCGTCTCCAGGCCCGAGGCGCTGAGCAGCGCGGAATGATTGAACGGGTCCCCGGCAATGGGCAGCTTCCAGCCCTTGATCGTGTAGGCGAATATCACCGTCGGCCGCTCACGCTCGGCCTCCGCGCGGTCGAAGGCGCGCAGCAGCTCGGGAAGGTCGTGACCGCCGAGATTGGACAGAAGGGAAGGCAGCTCCTCATCGGAGACCGAGGAAAGACAGCGCGCGATCTCACCTGCCCGCGCACGGCGCAGGAGCGCTTCGCGAATGACGGCGCCTTCCTCCCGGATGAGGCTCTGGTATTCCTCGTTGGCCATGTCGTCGATGCACTGCCGCAGCGCCGGCCCGCCTTCGCGGGCGAAGGCTTCCTGCAGCCGCGCCCCGTACTTCGCCTCTATGACCTGCCACCCGCTGTCGGCGAACAGGGCCTTCAGGCGAGCCGCACGCAGGCCGGGCACGACGCGGTCCAGGCTCTGCCGGTTGAGATCGATGACCCACAGGGAGCTCCCGAGCCCCTGCAGCGACTCGTCGATGATGGCCTCCCACACGTTGCCCTCGTCCAGCTCGGCATCCCCGCTGACGGCGATGAAGCGCCGTGCCGTGGTGTCCTGGAAGTGCGCGTGAGCGTACTGCTCCACCAGCGCGGCGAATGTCGGCGCCACGGCGCCCAGCCCCACCGAGCCCGTGGAGAAGTCCACCGAGTCGGGGTCCTTCGTGCGGCTGGGATAAGCCTGAAGACCGCCGTACTGGCGCAGCGTGGCCAGCCCCTCGCGGGGAAGCACGCCGAGGAGGTACATCGCCGCGTGCATCACCGGGGAAGCGTGCGGCTTCACGGCAATGCGATCGCTCCCCTTCATGACGCTGAAGTACAGCGCGGTCAGTATGGTCAGCGCGGAGGCGCAGGAGGCGGGATGACCTCCCACCTTGGACTTCTCAGGGTTCGGGCGCCCGTGGTTGGCATGGTGGATGATGTTCATGGACAGCCACAGGAGCCTGTCCTGGATGCTTTCCAGGGTCCTGATCTCCACGGCACTCCGCTGATGCGTTGTCGGGCGGCTTTCCAGCGGGGAAGGACGGGAGGATGCGTGAGCTGTCGCCATGGCCGAAAGGATAGGTTCCGCGCTTCCGCGCGTCAAGGCGGCGAGGGCTAGCGGTTGCGCCTTTCCTCGGAGGACTTGCAGTCGATGCAGAGCAGGGCGTAGGGGATAGCCTCCAGCCGTTCGCGCGGGATCTTTTTCGAGCAGCGGGCGCAGAGGCCGTATTTCTTGTTCTCGATCCTGGCCAGGGCGGACTCGATGAGCTGCAGCCGCCGCAGCTCCTGCGTGCCCAGGGCCTCCAGGGTCTTGCGATCGATGTCGTCAGCGGCTATATCCGCCAGGTCCTTGGGGTCAAGGTCTTCGATGATGGTGCGGAAATCTTCGCTCTCGGACGCGAGGTTTTTCAATATTTCCTTTTTAAGGTCGAACAGCGAGGTTTTCATTTTCTTGAGAAAAGTATCTTCCATCACGGTTGCCTTTTGGGAAAGCAATCTACGCATAAACGTAGTCACTTGTCAATCCCAATCGCGAAAATCCCAATCGCGAAAATAGCAATCGTGAAAGCAGGCCATTTTGCCGCCAGGCGATGCTTGCGGGCATCCTGGCGATGTCCGCGGGTCACCCAGCCGGTGTTCGGGGGCGTCCAAGCGACGCTCGCGGCCGCGCAGCGGGTCACCGGCGGGTCCCGGAGGCCGAGGGCGTTGACAGCCGGAGGCAAAAGCCGCTACAATTTCTTAAACAAGGAGGGCTTATTGGCAAAAGAAGAGGCAATTGAAGTCGATGGGAAGGTCAAGGAATCCCTCCCCAACACAATGTTCAGAGTCGAGCTTGAGAACGGGCATGTCATCCTCGCCCACCTGTCGGGGAAAATGCGAAAGCACTACATCCGCATCGTTCCCGGGGACAGGGTCAAAGTCGCCCTCTCGCCCTACGATTTGACGCGCGGAAGAATCATCTACAGAGAGAAATAGCCGCGACTCTCGTCACGGTTTTCTTCGCGCACACCGCTGCCTACGAACGATAATCAGCGTTCTCCCTGACGTAGTCGTAGGAAAGGTCGGATCCCAGCACCTCCACGGCCGCTGATCCCCCATCCAGGGCCACCACGATGTCCACCGTCCGCTCGTGCTGGGGCCAGGGGACGCGCTTCGTTTCCAGGGCCCGGCCCATCAGGTAGCCCGACAGCCGCATCTCCTTGTCGGCATCCAGGCGGAAGCAGCCGCCGGAAAAGATCTCCTCCCCGCCCATCCGCACCACCATGCCCCCGCCGTTCAGCGGCAGGCGCTCGTTGCCCATGTAGTCCCCGATGGCGCTGACGATCCTCCCCACGTTGGGGTCATTCCCGAATATCGCCGTTTTCACCAGCGGGGAGTTGACGATGGCGCGGGCCACGCCGAGCGCGGTGGCCTCGTCACGCGCGCGTTCGACGCGCACGCGCATGGCATGCCCGATCCCCTCCGCGTTGCGCACGATGTCGAAGGCAAGCCCCGAGAGCACCGAGAGCAGGGCCTCGCGGAACACCGCATCGTCCACCCGTCCCCTGCGGCCAGAGGAGATCAGGATGGCGGTGTCGCTGGTGCTCTGGTCGCTGTCCACGGAGATGCGGTTCAGGCTCCTCTCCACGCACCAGGCCAGGTGCTCGCGCAGGCGGTCCCTGTCCACCACGCAGTCGGTGCACAGGAAGCAGAGCAGCGTTCCCATGTTCGGCTCGATCATGCCGGCGCCCTTGGCAATGCCGACGATGCTCCCCGCGCCCGCCGCCGCCCGCCGCACCTTGGGAAACGCGTCGGTGGTCATGATGGCCCTGGCCATGGGGAGAATCGACCCGCCGACAGCCTGCCCGACCAGCGCGGGAAGAGCGGCGCTCATTTCCTTCACCGGCAATTGCCAGCCGATGATCCCCGTGGAGGCGGCGAGGAACATCTCTCCGGGGGTCTTCAGAAGCTCCCCCAGCCGTCCCAGCAGAAGCTCAGCGTCTTCCTGCCCGCCCGGGGTTCCCACGTTAGCAATCTTGTTGTTCACCAGCACGCCGCGGATGCGCGGCTGCGCCAGTCGCTCCCTGCCGATGAGCACGGGGGCGCCCGGGAACTTGTTGCGCGTGAAAACCGCGCCGAAGTCCGCCGTTTCCTCCTCCAGCAGGAGGAGGGACATGTTCATGGGCAGCGGCTCCTTCACGGTCCGCTCGCGGGGAAAGAAGCTTATGGCCTGCGTGGCGCAGCGAAAACCCTCGGGGAGGTCGGAGCGGGCCTTGAGGGCTTCCAGGTAGTCATACTCGGAGCTATAGGATTCCACGGGTTCCTTATAGCGGGCAACCGGGCGAGTTTCAAGACCGGGGTGGTCGCGCCGCGGGCGCGGGGCGGGCGAGCTTCAAGTGACTTACGGGCGCACGTCGAGGGAAAGCAGCAGCGGCAGGTGGTCAGAGTACCCCCGCTCTCCCTTCACGCCCGTCCACTTCTTCGGCATGCCGTCAACGCCCAGGAGGAAGGGCAGGCGGACCGCGCGAAAGCTCCCCCACCGATAGGTGAAGGCTTTTGTATCGAAGAGTCCGGGAGAGAGCAGGAAATGATCCACGGTCAGCCATTCGCCCTGGTAGGCGTAGGAGCCGCGGCGGGGGGCATCGATTTCGAACCAGGGATCGAAGAGGACCAGTCGGTTCCCCTCCACGCCGAGACGACGGGCGCTGGCAGAGAGAAACAGGCTGAGACGGGCGAAAGCTGCCGGCGTATTCTCGGTGTCCGGGATGAGTGCCGTCTGGTATTTCCTGCCTGTGCGCGGGAACTCATCCACGCTCTCGTTCATGTCTCCCGCGGCGATGATGTCGGCCGAGGGATCGTCCGCCAGGATCTCGCGTACCCGGCGGGAGAGGGCCCCTGCCGCGGTGCGCCGCGCTCCCTCGGTTGCCCTGACGCCGCCGGATTTCGATTTCCAGTGGTTGTCGAATACGTGCAGGGTATGGCCGGCGCTCTGCACCTCAGCCTCCAGGATATCCCGCAGCGCGATCTTTCCCTTCCACTGCCCGACGCCATGTACGCGCACGTGTGTGACGGGGATCCTGCTCACGATGGCCACGTTGGCTGCAAGACCCTGCCCGGGCACCACGAGCTGCCATTGGTAGCCCATGCCCTTCAAGCCGTCAGCCACAAGGGTACGCAGCGCGTTCTCATTCTCGATCTCCTGCAGCAGGAGCAGGTCCGGCCCGCCGGGCACCGCCGCGCGTACCACCTCTGCGATGGTGCCCACCCGCAGGTGGAACATCTCGCTGTTCCACGCGCCGCGGGAGGGGTCGAACTCACGGAACTCCGAGCCGTTATCGACGTCGTCGAAGAGGTTCTGCACGTTGTAGCTCATGAGGGTCAGGCCCGATGCCGATGCGGCGAGCCAGGTTACGAGCACCAGGATGCCGAGGAGCAGCTTCATGCGGGGACTCCGCTTCAGCGGACGGCGATGCCTCCGGAGGAAAGACGCAGCCGTTCCGCGACGAGGGAGCTTTCCTCATCCGCCGGCCGGGCGCGCGGCGTGAACTCTCCCCCCGTGATTTTTTCCCAGGCAGCGATGTATTTCCGCGCCACCTCGATCCGCACTTCTTCCGGGATGACGGGGGCCTGCCCATCCCCCTTCCAGCCGCGGGTGAGGAGCCACTGGCGCAGGTATTCCTTGTCCAGCTCCCGCTGGGGAGCGCCGTCGCGGAGCAGCTTTTCCCAGGTGTCGGCAAACCAGTAGCGGCTTGAATCCGGGGTGTGCAGCTCATCCGCGAGTGTGAGGTCGGTGCCGTGAAGGCCGAACTCGTACTTCGTATCAACCAGGATCAGGCCCTGCCGGGCAGCCATCTCGGTACCGCGCCTGAAAAGAGCCAGTGAGACCTCTTCGATGCGCTCCCAGAGACTCTTTTCCACTATTCCTGAGGCGATGATTTCCTCCCGCGAGATCGGTCGATCGTGGGCACCCGCCTCCTCCTTGGTGGAAGGGCTGATGAGGGGCTTTTCGAAGCGCTCGTTGAAGCGCATCCCGGGAGGCAGGGGGATGCCGGAGACCGCCGTCCCCTTCTGGTAGTCCCTCCAGGCCGACCCGGTCAGGTAGCCGCGGACCACCACCTCCACGGGGAGAACGCGGCACTTGATGCCGCGCACGGTGCGGGCGGAGAGCTCCTCCCTGATGTGGTTGGCAATGATATCAGAGGTGGCGTGGAACCAGAACAGGGAGAGGGTGTTCAGGACCTCTCCCTTGCAGGGAATGGTGGTCAGGACACTGTCGAAGGCCGAGATCCTGTCAGTGGTGGTGATCAGGAGCTCTTCGCCAAGGTCCACGACATCGCGGACCTTGCCGCGGCGGACCGGCGCCCCGGGGGGCAGCTGCAGGTGATCGAGGCACGAGCCGAGCAGCGCGGGCAGGTCCGTCAGGCGCACGAGCCTATATCTCTGCCCGGGTCTTGACGACCTTGGAGAGCAGCCCGTAGGCAACCGCCTCTTCCGCGGTCATCCAGTAGTCCCTGTCGGTGTCCTTCTCTACTTTCTCCATGGGCTGGCCGGTTTCCTCCGCGATCATGCGGTTGATCTTGGTGCGCAGCTTTTCGATCTCCTTGGCGTGGATCTCGATCTCCGTGGCAACCCCGCGCGTGCCGCTCATGGGCTGGTGGATGAGGTAATGCGAATTGGGAAGGCCGATGCGGCGCTCGCGGGGGGCGGCGAGGATGATGATGGCCGCGGCGCTGGCGACCAGCCCCATGCCGATCATGGTGATCTGCGGCTTCACGAAGCGCATCATGTCGAAGATGGCGTACCCCGCGTCCGCGTCCCCGCCGGGGGAATCGATGTAGACTTTTATCGGATCCGTGCTTTCCTCTTCCAGGAGGATCAGGGAGCGGATCACCCGTTCAGCGAGCTGTTTGTTGATCTCCCCGGACACCATGATGGTCCGGGATTTCAGCATCCGGCTGAAGAGCATGCCCTCATCGGGGCGCTGGCTGGACTCGGGATCTGCGGGTTTGTCTTGCATGTTCATACTACGCATTACAATAAGGAATTTCCCCATGCTTGACAATGACGTGCCGGGCCCACGCCGGCGTGCGCGCGACCGTTTCCGCGGGCCTCCGCGCGCGGCCGAAAAAAAAGGCCGGAGCTGTTAAGCCCCGGCCACCCGTCAATCTTCCGTCCTCCAATTGTTGCTGGAGGTTGTGGGGCGGAAGCCTCCCAGAGACGAATTGATTATACATGGCGCATCGGTGATGTCAACGAAAAAGCCCTCCCGCGCGCGCACACAAAAAATTTTTATCGCTCAAAGGGGAATCGCCCGTATAGTGGAGCAGTGGGATCGCCTGGCAGCGGGCGCTGGTTGCGTGCGGGGAGAAAAATCCCCATAGTAGTGCCTGCGCATTGACGGAGAGGAGGCGAAGATGGTGGCGCGGCTTGCCGTGATCGGTGGAAGCGGGCTCTATTCGATTGAAGGCATCACGATCATCGAGGAACGGGAGGTCCCCACCCCCTGGGGGCTGCCCTCTGACCTCATCACCGTTGCGGAGATCTCGGGCGAACGGGTCGCGTTCCTCCCCCGCCACGGGCGCGGGCACCGGTATCTGCCCTCCGAGGTGCCTTCCCGGGCGAATATCTGGGCCCTGAAGTCCCTCGGGGTCGAGCAGATCCTGTCGGTGAGCGCCGTGGGCTCCCTTTCCGAGAATCTTGCTCCCGGGGAGTTCGTTCTGTGCGACAATCTCGTGGACAAGACGGTGGGCCGGCCCTCCAGCTTCTTCGGGGACGGGATCGTGGGCCACGTCGGGTTCGCCCAGCCCTTCTGCGACGGCATGCGCGAAGCAATTGGCGGCGTTCTCGCCTCCCATGCGCATCGCCATCGCACAACGGGCACATACCTGTGCATGCAGGGCCCTGCGTTCTCCACCGCCGCGGAATCCGTCCTGCACAGGTCCTGGAAGGCCCAGGTGATTGGCATGACGGCCCTCCCCGAGGCAAAGCTGGCGCGGGAAGCGGAAATGTGTTACGCAACCATCGCGATGATCACCGACTATGACTGCTGGCGGCCCAGCGAGGAGGCGGTGAGCGTCGAGATGGTGGTGGCCACCATGAAAGAAAGCATCGCCGCGCTGAAACTGATGATTCCCGAGATGGCGCAGAGCCTGGGACGGCGGGGGGACTGCCCCTGCCGGCACGCCGCGGAGAACGCCATCATGACGGATCCTTCGCTGATCCCCTACGATACGCGGAGGAAGCTCGCGCTTCTCTACGGACGGTACTGGAAAAAATGATTCCTCCCGGGAAAGATCACTGGATCGGGCCGCCAGATTCTGTCATGATGGGG
>JBEKVA010000143.1:0-9758 GCA_049514475.1 Spirochaetia bacterium | reverse complement strand
CCGATACGCTCGCCCCGTCTGAAGCTGTAGGAGAACGGCCGAAGCACTTCCTTTCCATCATAGCTCTTGGCGATACCCTGGAGCTCCAGGATCTTTTTCCCCAGCCGCCGATGGCTGGAAGTGAGCTCCGCCATGGCCAGGTCCTTGCGCACCCCGACGTCCTGAAGATCGGAGATCCGGTCCTTGCGGCTCTTGTCCTTGCCCGTGCGCGCCCGCGGCCCCCGCTTCAGCCACTCCAGCTCGCCGCGGAGGATCGATGTCCTGCGCACCTGCGCCCGCTCCTCGACCTCCGCCCGCTCGGCCTTCTTCTCCAAGTACAAGGAGTAGTTGCCCTCGTACTTGTAGATGCGCCGATCGTCGATCTCCATGATGGAGGTGCACACCTCGTCGAGGAAGTAGCGGTCGTGGGTGACAAGGATGAATCCGAACGGGGCGCCGGCGAGCAGCGCCTCCAGCCATTCGATGGTGTCCAGGTCCAGGTGGTTGGTCGGCTCATCGAGGGTGAGAAAGCCGGCGCCAAAGGCAAGGCAGCGCGCGAGGGACGCCTTGCGCACCATGCCGCCGGAGAATGCGGCCATGGCCGCATCAGGGTCCTCGAGACCCAGCTCCCGGCAATAGGAGCGGTAGCTGTCGATGACCGCCCCGCCTTCCTCCGTCCCTGCCGATATGCGCTTCTCCCTGCCCTGGAAGAGAAACTGGCCGAGGGTCATGCCAGGGGTGAGCTCGGGCCTCTGCTCCACGGTGCTCAGCGTCAGCACGCGGTTCCTGGCAACGCTGCCGTGGTCGGGCTCAAGCTCCCCGGAGAGCACCTTCAGGAATGTCGACTTGCCCGACCCGTTCCTGCCGACAAAGCCGATCTTCTCCCCGGACTCGATGCCCAGGGTGACGTGCTCGAAGAGGGGCGCGTCAGCGAGGGTGACGCTCACATCGGTGAGGGAAAGGACGTTCATGGGCTCGCGGCTACAGCCGCTTCACGAAGATGCGCGACTTGCGCTGCAGGTTGTAGGATTGGCGCTTTTTCTCGGGCAGCACCGAGGGATCGGATTCCTCGAAGCCCAGCTTCTGAAACCAGTCCGCCGTCTGCGTTGTCAGCACGAACACGGAGGCAAGCCCCTTGCGCCGCGCGCGCTCGCAGAGAAAATCCACCATCTTGGGGCCGACCCCCAGGTGCAGGAAATGCTCGTCCACCGCGATGCCGGCAATCTCCGCTGATCCCTCGGGAAACTCGTGCAGCGCGGCGCAGGCGTGCACCGAGTCATCCACCTCGAAGACGATGAAGTCCTGGCAGGCCTCTTCCAGCTGCGCCTCAGTGCGGGGCACCAGGATCCCGCGCTCGACGAACGGCCGCATGATGCGCAGCACGTCGGAGACGTCCTTCAACGCCATGGGCCTGATGCCGCCGTAGCGGTTGGAGTACACCATGGTGCCCGAGCCGAGGTTGGAAAATGTCTCCTTGAGGATGACCCCCTCCCCGCGGCCGTCCAGGATGTGCACGCGCTCCACCCCTGCCGCGCAGGCGCGGCGGGAACGGCGCAGGAGCTCCAGGTCGTTCTCTCTCCCCGGGTTGGCGGCGAAGAACTCGTCCAGGTCGGTCAGGCTGAAATTGGCAAGCCGCCCGTCGGGGGCAACCGGCACCGTCTCGGGGACCACGAAGGACGTTGCGGAGTACCCCTCCCGCGCGGTGAGGAAAAACAGCTTCTCCGCCCCCAGGGAGGTGGCAACCACCACGGCCAGCTCGTTGGAGGAGATGTTGTACGGCGTTCCCACCGAGCTCCACCCGATGCAGGGGAAGATGGGGATGACCCCGTCGTCGAGCACTTTGCGCACCGTGTCCACGCGCACGCTTTCCACCACGCCGGCGCTCTTGTAGTCCACCCCGTCGATGACCCCAATACCGCGCGCCCGCACCCAGTTACCGATGACCGCGGTGACCCCGTTGGCGGAGAGCATTGTCATGACACGGTTGGACACGTCGAAGGCCGCCATCTTGATGAAAGGGATGGCCTCCTCGGATGTCACCCGGATGCCCTTTACGAAGTTGTAGGGCAGGTGATAAGTGCCCAGCACCTCGTCGATGCGCTCCTTGGCGCTGGGGGCAATGGCGATGCGGATGCCCGCCTCGTGCAGCAGGGCGAGGTCCTTCACGAGCACGGAAAAAAGCGGATCGTTGAGCACCGCCACGTCGATCTTGACCACGAACGTGGTGCCGCGGAACTGCCTGAGGTAGCTGAAAACCTCGCGGATGGTCTCCACGTGTTCGCGCAGTCGTTCGGGCTCCATGCCTGCAGGGTAGCGGCCACGGGAGGCCTCGTCAACACGAGGGGTGTCCGCCTGGGCCCGGCAGCCCCGGCCCCACGGTTGACCCCGCAGCGGGCCTGTTGTAGTCTGTGCATAGACTGTCTATGCACAGGCAGTCTATGGGGGAAATATGTCAGCAGGTCAGAGTTATGATGTCGTGGTCGTCGGGGCAGGATGCGCCGGGCCCGCCGCGGCGCGCACGGCTGCACGGCTGGGCCTTCGTACCCTCCTGATAGAAAAGGCGCCCATTCCCGGCTCAAAGAACGTTTCGGGCACCTGCCTGAACACGGCCGCCCTTGGCGATGCTGACCTTCACTACCTCCTGGAAGGCCCGGTCGAGCGGGAAATCCGCTCCATGCGCACCTACCAGGTTACCCCCGAGCGGACCACCGTGTTCCACGAGATCCCGGCAAAAGGGATCCTCCTTCTCTCCATACGGCGCGACCATTTCGACGCGTGGCACACCGAGCAGGCCCGGGCGGCAGGGGCAGAGGTGTGGCTCGGCCGCGCGGTCACCGACATCATCCAGGAAAATGGGACTGTCAAAGGCATCGTCATCGAGACAGGGGAGCGCATCAGCGCGAAAGTGGTCATCGACGCCGCGGGGGTCAATTCGGTGGTCGGCCGCCGCGCGGGGCTCATCCCGCGGCGAAGCGGCACGGACATGATTCTCTACGTGACCGCGGCCGTCGAGCTGGGAAAAAGGAAGATCGACCAGCGTTTCGGGGACACCATCGAGTACTACCTGGCCCCCGGCTGCCAGCACAAAACATGGCCATGGATTTTCCCCAAGCGGGACGTGGTCACCCTGGGCACCGGCGGCTACATGACAGGTGAGCTTATCAACGAGAAGTTCCCCTCGGTGAACACGTACATGCAGAACTTCATGGACCTGCCCGTGGTGAGCGAGCGCCTGGAGGGCGGGAAGATCGTCTCCTGGGGTCTGCACCTCGAGTACGACGAGGCGACACACCAGCGCGTGAAAGACGGCCTGATCCTCGCCGGCGATGCCGGCGGGTTCGTGGCTCCCTTCCTGGGCGAGGGCATGCCGGAGTCCTTCTTCTCCGGCATCTACGCGGCCCAGGCAGCCGCGGCGGGCATCAAGGACAACGATGTCTCCCCGGCGCGCATGCAGCCCGTCTACGAGGAGCTGCTGGATGCCAATCTCTTCCTGAAGGCGTTTCTCCACGTGGCGGCGCGCAACAAGGCATCCATCCTCTCGAAAACCGACGAGGAGATCGCCTCAATGATGCAGGGCGTCGTGATGGGCGGCGGGTTCATCACCAACGCGGTGCACACCGGCTGGATGGCGGGCGCGGAGGAGGGGGACATCGAGAAGGTGCGGGAGGCGCGGGATTTCCTGGACCTGCTGCAGCCCTACCGCTCCATCGGCGCCGATTTCCAGGAGATCTATGATGCGAGGAAGAGAAAATGAAGCTTGAAATGAAGGTCGGCTACTTCCCCGGGGACACGGGGGAGTTCATACGCGTCGACGAAAAGAAATGCACCGCCTGCGGCGAGTGCGCGCGCTTCTGCGCCCGCGGGGTCTGGCAGCGGGACGGATCGGTGTTCCGCCCGCTGAAGCTGAAGCAGTGCGCCGAGTGCGGCGCCTGCTGGAACATCTGCCCCGCGGAGGCGGTGATATACGGTGAGCCGCGGGGAGGCACGGGGGTGCGCTTCACGCACGGCTGATTCCCAGCGCCCCTCGGCGTGCTATACTCATCGCCACAACAATCATGCCCGTACAACACACCGAGGTCACCCTCAGGCACATGCTTGCCATCGCCCTTCCCATGATCGTCTCCCAGGCGTCGGAGACCATCATGCTCTTCTTCAATCGCTACTTCGTCTCTTTTCTCGGCTCCGATCACATCCCCGCCTCCATGAGCGGCGGGTTGACCCACTTCGTTTTCGTGTCCCTCTTCGCGGGGGTGGTGGGGTACGTCAACGCTCTGGTGGCGCAGTACCACGGGGCGGGACGGCCGCAGCGCTGCGTGCAGGCGGTCTCCCAGGGCATATGGCTGTCCCTGCTTTTTTTCCCGCTCCTTCTCGCGCTGATCCCGCTGGTGCACCAGGGCTTCTTCTGGGCAGGCCACAACGCGAGCCAGGTGGCGCTGGAGTTTTCCTACTTCCGCATCCTGATGTTCGGGGCGGTCCTCTTCCTGCTGCAGAACGTGCTGGTGGGCTACTTTGTCGGCCTGGGCCGGACACGGGTGGTCATGATTGCCAACCTCCTGGGCGTCTGCGTGAACATCCCGTTGAACTGGATCCTCGTGCTGGGCAAGCTCGGTGTTCCCTCACTCGGCATCGAGGGAGCGGCCCTGGGCACGCTGGGCGGGACCACGTTCATCGTCGCGATCCTCGCAATAGCGTATTTCCGCAGCCCGCTGTATCGGACCTACCGGGGGATGGGCACCTGGAGGCCGCGCCGCGAGCTGGCCGTCAAGCTCCTGCGCTTCGGCGCGCCGGCAGGCACGGAGCTGTTCGTCAATGTCTTCGCCTTCAACGTATTTGTGCTCCTCATGCAGTCCTACGGCCCGGCAGTGGCGACGGCGGTGACCATCACGTTCAACTGGGACCTCGTTGCCTTCATCCCGATGCTCGGCGTCGGCTCCGCCGTGACGGCGCTGGCCGGCCAGCGCATCGGGGCGGGGGACGTGCGCGGCGCCCGCAAGGTGGCAAGCCTCGGGCTGCGCGTCGGGTGGAGCTACGCGGGGCTCATGGTAATCCTCTTCGTCGTGGGCGCCCCCTCCCTGGTCAGCGTCTTCATCCACGGGGCCGCGGCAGGGGAAGAAGGGGTCCTTCCCCTCGCGCAGACCCTCCTGCGGCTCGCCGCCCTGTACCTGCTGGCTGATGCCACGCAGGTGGTCTTTTCAGGGGCCCTGCGCGGGGCGGGTGACACGCGGTGGGTCATGATCGTCTCGGGAATCCTCCACTGGAGCATGGCGGTGGGGGCGTTCCTTATGATCAGGGTCTTCATCCTTCCCCCGGTCGCCGTCTGGCTGTTCTTCATTGCCTTCGTCATGTCGGTGGGTGTGGCGATGTTCCTGCGCCACAGGGC
Organism: Spirochaetia bacterium; assembly: GCA_049514475.1. GTDB lineage: Bacteria > Spirochaetota > Spirochaetia > SZUA-6 > Fen-1364 > Fen-1364. The sequence goes on along the minus strand of JBEKVA010000143.1, from coordinate 4,399 downwards.
ACCCAGGTGGGAGCGGATCCACCTGGTGGAGGAAAAGCCGGTCGCGCTGGCGGACTGACAGCCCGCACCAGGGATCAGAGCGGTACTCCAATTGCAAGGTTTGTGCCATTATCGGCACAGGAGCAAGGAGGAAAAGAATGCGGAACCTCAGCAAGGTTGCCAAGGATTACTGGGACTACACCACCCTGGATCCGAAGATCCTCGCGGATGCCGCGCGTCTCACCGCAGAGGACCTTGTCCAGCTTTCCCGTCCCGGTTTCCGAGTGAAAATCTATGACACGCGAGATTCGTTCTTCACCGCCGAGGCGCTGGAGTACGTCTGGACGTGGCGGCAGGCCACCGAGAGCGCACCGGCCGGCATCTGCGGCCCCATCGGCCCCACCGAGCAGCTGCCCCTGGTGGCGCAGATCGTGAACGATCTTTCGATCGACGTGCGGGCCGGCCACTTCTGGGCCATGGACGAGTGGTACATCGACGGCAGGGAGGTGCCGATCACCCACCCTCTCTCCTTCGCGAAGGCAGACATGGACATGTGCTTCAAGGCCATCGACAGGAAGCTGCGCATGCCGGACCAGAACATCCATTTCCTGCGCGCCGACAACGTGGCGGAGTACACCGCCTCCTACGACAGGGCGAAATGCCTGATCATGCAGGGGGGCCAGGGCGAGGTGAAGCACTGGGCGTTCAACGACCCCGTGCGCCGCGAGGGCCGCTACGCGGATGCCCCGCCGACACCCGCGGAGTACCGAAAGCTCTCTGCCCGGGTGGTGGACCTGCACCCCATGACCATCATCCAGAACGCGCGCACCTCGGGAGGAGGAGCCGTTTCCTCGGTTCCCTCGCAGGCGCTCTCAGTGGGGCCGGTGGAGACGTGGAAGAGCGAGAAGGTATCCATCTGGCACCCGGGCTGGCACGACAACCCGTTCGGCATGCGGCTGACCGCGCTCATGATCTCCAAGAAGATCCCGGATTCCGCGGTGCCGATGTCCCTGCTGGCCGATCACCCCAGCGTGCAGTTCAATTACCTGCGCGGCGGGATCGGGACCTGCGAAGCGGAGATGCACTAGGGCCCGAGGCGCGGCCGCGGCTCGGGCGCGGCCAGGACCGCGGTGTGCGGCAGCGGGGCCCGCGCCGTTCCCTGGCCTCAGTACGCGTCCAGGACGAGGACGTCCTTGAAGCCCTCAGAGACCTCGGGCAGCTCCTTTTCCGCCGCCAGGCGGGAGATCAGCCGCTCAGGGATGGCATCCTCGCGTCCGCGGTTGCGCTCCAGGCAGGTGATGACCGCCGTATCCAGGAATATCGCCCCGATGCTTTTGCCAGCCTGCTTGGCAATACCGACATAGAGCTTGCGGCTTTCCCGCGAGACGTGCGTGTTGTCGATGAGCATCTTCTGCTTGGTCTGCAGCAGGTGCTCGATGATCTTCCTCTCGACGTGCCCGACGAGGAACTCGTCGTTGGTGGCAAAGTCCTTCTCCGACCATTTCTGGCCGAAGTTGGTCATCTCGAAGAGCAGCCGGCGGATCTCCTTGCGATTGACCCTCTTTCTCCCCGACTGCTGGAAGTGGGTGCGCGCAAAATGGGACTTGCCCGACCCCGGCAGGCCGCAGATGAGGACGATATCCAGGTTCTGAAATCGAGCGAGCTCCATTGCGTTCCCCCTCAATGGATGATCGGCAATCGCACCTCAATTCGTGATAAAATGAGAACATCCGGGCGCGCTTGGGCGGCCGTACACAATGTGGATGAACGCGTCGGAGGAACGCTCATGCTGAAAAGGCAGTGCCTATGGTTCGAGGGCGCATCGCGGGTCTCCGTCCGCGAGGAGGCAATGAAGCAGCCCGCCGCCGGTGAGGTCATGGTCCAGTCACTGCTCAGCGCCATATCACCCGGCACCGAAATGATGTTCTACCGCGGCCAGATCGACGAGGGCGCCGCGGTGGACACGGTCCTCGAAGGCTACCGCGGCGGGCTCTCCTACCCGCAGCGCTACGGGTACGCGAGCGTGGGCCGCATCATGGCGGCCGGCGCGGGGGTCGACCAGGCGGCCATCGGGCGGCTCGTCTTCGCCTTCGTGCCCCACGCATCCCTGTCCTGCATCAAGGCCGAGCTGGCCCTGGCGGTGCCCGAGGGCATCCCTGCCGAGGAGGCTGCGTTTCTCGCCAGCGCAGAGACTGCCGTCAACCTCGTGCTGGACTCCCGCCCGCTTCTCGGTGAGCGGGTGAGCATCTTCGGGCTGGGCGTCATCGGTCTTCTCACCGCGGGCCTGTGCGCCGCTTTTCCCCTGGCCCGCCTCACCGGCTGGGACCTCCATCCGCTGAGGCGGGCCGCCGCGGCAACACTTGGAGTTGCAGCCGCGGATCCCGTCGCGGACCCGCCGCCCGTCGGCACCGAAGACCTGGCCGTGGAGGTCAGCGGGTCGGCCGAGGGGTTCCGTCTGGCCCTTTCCTCCTGCGGGTTCGCCGGCCGCGTGGTGATAGGCTCATGGTATGGGACCGGCTCGCGCCAGCACGCATTCGACACCAGTTTCCACAGGAACCGCGTGCGCATCATCGCCAGCCAGGTGAGCACCATCGACCCCGAGCTGTCGGGACGATGGACCCGGGAGCGCAGGCACGCGGAAGCCTGGCGGGCCATCCGCGCGCTGCGGCCCTCACGGCTTGTCACGCACCGCATCCCCTTCTCCCAGGCCGCGGAAGCCTATCGGCTGATCTCGGAAGAGCCGGAGAAAACCATCCAGGTCATGCTGACTCACGAGAGCCCAGAAAAGCCTCGAGCCGTTCCCTGAGCAGCAGCAGCGCGCGCGCTTCTCCCCCCGCCATCTCGGCCCCCGCGAAGGGCTCCAGGACGTTCACTCTGACCTCGACGGGCCACAGGGAAGGAATCAGGGTGTGCACGGCCATCTGCAGCATGGCTCCCAGAAGCTCGCGGTCGCGTTTTTTCTTTCTCAGCAGGGTCAGCGGGTGGTGCTGCGCCCGGGGAGAAAGCACCCCGCTCACCACCAGCGGCACGACGGTGCAGTCGGGAATGAAACGCAGAAACAGCACGGTGCTCGGCGACCAGCGGGCCAGCGCCTGCGCAGCCCCCGGCAGCACCGCGGGGTCCGGCTCGATCTCCCCGGCGGGGAACGTGAGAAGAGCGCCGCCGCCGCGCAGGTGTGTGACGGCCTGGCGCACCGCCTGCATCCGCTTTTCCTTCTGGTCGGAGACGGAAATAAGGGAGCGCGACATGGCAGGCAGGGCGTGGAGGAACGGCCTGTCGGCTGCCAGGATGCGCAGGTCGGTCCGGGGGATGGCGGAGAAGAGGGCCAGGGTGTCGGTCATGCCCGGGTGGTTGGAGAGAAGAAGCACCGGGCCGCGGGCAGGGATGCGGGCGGCGCCGTTGACGTACAGGCGGTGCACGTAGGAGCGAAGCATCGTCCGCGCGGCACGGCGCACGCCCAGGGCCTCCACGTCGCGGTCAAAGCTGCGCATGCGCCGCGCGAAGGCGGCGGCCGGCGGACGGACTGCCAGCCCGACCCCCCTGCGAAGAACGGGGACATTCCTCCAGCCCAGGGCCGTGAGAATATCGGAGGTGTTGATGTCGATGAGGGCGCGCTCGAGCTGATCCATTGGCTTACTCACAGGGTACTCACGGGGCGGCCCGGCGGCAAACGCCGCCGCGGCGATGTTGTTCTCTTGCCAGCCTGCCGGAGCGCGCATACATTGGCTCCATGTACCGCCTTTGCCTGCAGAGGGACTTTACCGCCCGACACCGGCTTGTCGGCGGAGACTGGGGCGCCGAGAGCTCGCCGCACCCCCACTCCTACAGGGTCGAATGGGAGCTGAGCGCGGAGGAGCTGGACCGCCACGGGTACCTGGTGGATCTCGTGGAGGTGGAGCGCTCCCTCGGCGGGGTCGTCGAACGCTACCGCGGCGCCATGCTCAACGAGCTGCCCGAGTTCGATAAAGCCAACCCGTCCCTGGAGAGATTCGTGAAGGTTCTCTGGGATCGGCTGTCCGCCGCCTTGCCGCCGCAGGTCCACAGCTCCGTGAGACTGTGGGAAAGCGATTCGGCCTGGGCGGGCTACGAGCAGCCCCGCCGCGGGTGAGCAGCCGCGATGCGGGTGGGACTCGTCATATACGGCGATCTCTCCTTCGCATCGGGGGGTTTCCTCTACGACCGGATGCTGGTCGACGCGCTCAAGGCGGCCGGGGACACGGTGGAGGTCATTTCCCTGCCGTGGAAAAGCTACGGCTCCTGCCTCCTGCAGAACCTCGACCCGCGCATACGAGCGCGTCTTGCCGGCTGGGACGGTGAGCTGCTTCTTCAAGATGAGCTGGTGCATCCATCACTGTTCATACTCAATCGTACGCTGCGCACAAGGCGGCGGATTCCCCGGATTTCCATCGTCCATCACCTG
>JBEKVA010000142.1:0-9764 GCA_049514475.1 Spirochaetia bacterium | reverse complement strand
TCTGATCCTCTCGGTGTTCGGCGCGCGGCTGCTGCCGCCTCACGCGAGGCCCCGAGATAGGTGAAAGCGTGCGGCGTGCCGCCCACGCCGCGAAGGCGCGCCTCTTACCTGGGCTTGCCCATCGGGAGGACGGTCCTCCCGAACTGCTCGTTCAGCACGAGGGCGATGGCGCCGTAGAAGGCGGAAAGCCCGCAGACAATTCCTTCCACGCCGGAAACGAGCCTCATGACGCTGCTCTCGGTAAAGTCGGTTATGGCAAGAAGGAAGAACAGCACCGCCAGTGAGGCGAACACGAACTGGTGCACGCGCGTCAGCTTCAGGGTGCCGAAGAACATGCCTGTCGTGAAAAGGCCCCAGACCACCAGGTAGAACCCCATGGTGAACGGCGAGGAGGAATCCGAAATCCCCAGCGCGGGAAATGTCCACACGGCCACGAGGCTCAGCCAGAAAATCCCGTAGGCGCAGAAGGCCGTCATGCCGAAGGTGTTGTTCTTGCGGAACTCCATGATGCCGGCCACGATCTGTGCGAAGCCGCCCACGAAGACGCCCATGCCCGCGATCATTGTGCTGAGCGGGAAGAGCCCCGCGTTGTGGAGGTTCAGCACGATGGTGGTCATGCCGAAGCCGAGGAGCCCCAGGGGGGCCGGGTTGGCAAGACCTTGCGGTGCCGCCGCTGCCGCGGGGGCCGCGTTCAGGGACCTGGAGGGAGTGCTGACGCGGGAGACTCGTGTGGCTGTGCGCATGATGAGCCATGGTATCCTGGGAGGCGGAAAACTTCAACGCCGCTCGACGGCCTGCGCTTCTTTACCATTGCGCGCGCGACCTTGCGCGATTTGGCCACCCCCTGCTATCTTTCTCGCATGGAAGCGGCACACCTGCTGCGGGAGCTCTGCGAAGCGCGCGGACCCTCCGGAAACGAGACCGAGGTCCGCGGCATTGTCGGCGCGCGGTTCGGTGAAAATGCCCACGACGTGCGCGTGGACCCCGTCGGCAACCTCATTGCCCTGCGCCGCGGGGAGGCCGCCGGGACGGGTCCCCGGCCCTCGGTCATGCTGGCGGCGCACATGGATGAGATCGCGCTGATCGTCACCCGCCTGGAAAATGGCTTCCTGGGCGTGACGAACATCGGCGGCTTCGACCCCCGCGTGCTCTTCGGCCAGGAGGTGGTGGTCCACGGCAGGCGGGAGCTTTCCGGACTGATCGTGAGCGTGCCGCCGCATTTCACCGAGCCCTCGGAGCGGGAAAAACCGGTTCCCCTGGAGAAGCTCTTCGTCGACGTCGGCCTCCCCGAGCAGGAGGTACTCTCAGCCGTGCGGGTGGGTGATATCGTGACACTCCGCGCTCGCTGGACGACGCTTGCCGGCGGGTACGCGGCCTGCAAGTCGATGGATGACAGGGCCTCCGTGGCCGCCATCGCGCTGTGCCTTCAGGAGCTCGCCCAGCGCCGCCACCTGTGGGACGTGTACGCGGTGGGTACCGTGCAGGAGGAAGGCTCGGGGGTGGGGGCGGTGACCAGCGCGTTCAGCGTACAGCCGACGCTGGCCATCGCCCTGGATGTCACCTTCGGCATGCAGCCGGGCCTCAGCGCGCCGGACGCCGTGAAGATGGACGCGGGCCCCAGCCTCGCGCTGGGACCGAACTTTCACCCCAGGATATTCGAGCGCCTCACCGCTGCCGCAAAATCCCTCGAGCTCCCCTTCCAAGTGGAAGCCATCCCCGGGTCCAGCGGCACCGATGCCTGGGGCATCCAGGTCAGCCGTTCCGGAGTCCCCTGCGGGCTGCTGGGCATTCCCGTGCGATCGATGCATACGCCGGTGGAGGCCGTGTGCCTCAGGGACGTCGAGCGCACGGCCCGCCTGCTCGCGGAGCTCATCGCGCGGCTGGACATCGCCTTTGCGGAGACGCTGGTCACGCGCGACGCGCTGGCCCCGGTGGCACCCCCGGCAGCGCCCGGCGCGGGCCCCGCGGCTCCCGACGCGACCCCGGCCCCTGGAGCCGGCGCCGCCTCCCCCGCATCGGCGGAGACATGAACACGCTGCTGCAGAGGCTTTCCGAGGCAAGCGGTGTGTCGAGCCGTGAAGAGGAGGTCAGGGCGATCATCCTCTCGGAAATCCGCTCCACCGTGGATGAATGCCGCATCGACGGGCTGGGAAACCTCATCGCGCGGAAGAAGGGCACCGGCGCCTCTCCGCTGCGGGTGCTGGCCGCCGCGCACATGGACGAGGTCGGGCTCATGATCACCATGGCGGAGGACACCGGCCTCCTGCGCTTTGCCCGCGTGGGGGGCATCGACGAACGGGTGCTCCCCGCGCGCGCTGTCCTGATCGGGGAGAAGAAGGTGCCCGGCATCATCGGCATTAAACCGGTGCATCTCACCGAGAGGGCAGAGCGGGACCGGGTCATGGAGACGAAGCAGCTCTCCATCGATATCGGCGCCTCCAGCAGGTCGGAGGCGGAGCGGCTGCTGCAGCGGGGCGACTGCGCGGTCTTCGCCACCGACTTTCGCGCGCTTGCCGGTGAAGGGTCCGCCTGCCGGACGGTGCAGGGGAAAGCATTCGATGACCGGGTCGGCTGCGCAATGCTTGTCGAGCTGCTCCAGAATCGGTTCCCCTTCGACCTGGTGGCCGCTTTCACCGTGCAGGAAGAGGTGGGGTTGCGCGGTGCGCGGGTTGCCGCCTACGCGGAAAACCCCGACGTGGCGATCGTGCTGGAATGCACCGGCGCGAACGAGGTCCCCTCGAAGCGGGACATCAGCCCCTCCACCCGGCTGGGCCGCGGACCGGCCATCACGATACGCGACAACAGCTTCATCGCGGACCCGCGCCTGGTGGAGCTCTTCAGCGCCACGGCGCGGGAGATGGGCATGGGGCACCAGTTCAAGCAGCCGAACATCGGCGGCACCGACGCCGGTGCCATGCAGAGGGTACGCGCGGGCCTGGCGGCAATCACCATCGCCGTGCCGGCGCGCTACATCCACTCCCCCGCATCCATCATCGACCTCAACGATTTTACGAACACCCTCGCGCTGACGCGCGAGGCGCTCCTGCGTCTCCCCGAGACGCTGCGGGCATAAGGAGGGCGCCGTGAAAGAGCTCATCAAGCGGCTGACCGAATGCTACGGCCCCTCGGGGTCCGAGGGACGGGTGCGCGAGCTCATCATGGGCGAGCTCCCCAAAGACGTGGACACGCGCGTGGACGCTCTTGGCAGTCTGATCGTGCACCGCAAAGGCAAAGGCGGGGGCCACAGGCTGATGCTGGCCGCGCACATGGACGAGATCGGCGTTGTGATCACGCACGTGGACAAGAATGGCTTCCTGCGTTTCGCAGGGGTGGGCGGCGTCGGCGCTTTGCCCCTGGCGGGCGGACGGGTCCTCTTTGCCGACGGCACCGCGGGGGTGATCGGCCTGGAGCGGCTTGACGATTCCTCCCGCGTGCCGCCCCTTGATAAGTTCTACATCGACACCGGCGCCAGCTCCGCCGAAGCCGTCCGGGTGAAGGTGGGTGACGTTGCCTGTTTCCAGAGGCCCTGCCAGGAAATCGGCGGACGGCTGGTGGCGAAGGCCATGGACGATCGCATAGGCTGCGCCATCCTGCTGCAGACCCTCCGCGAGCTTGCCCACAGCCCGCACGAGCTGTTCGTCGTCTTCACGGTGCAGGAGGAAGTGGGCCTGCGCGGGGCGGCAACCTCCGGCTACGGCGTGGAGCCCGAGATCGCCCTTGCCGTGGATGTCACCCTGACCGGGGACACCCCTGAATGCGCCCCCATGGCGCTCACCCTGGGCGCGGGGCCGGCGGTGAAAATCAAGGACTCGGGCATGCTCGCCCACGGGGGCGTCCGCGACTGGCTGATCCGCACGGCGGAAGCCGGTGCCATTCCCTACCAGCGGGAGGTCCTGGTCCGCGGGACAACGGATGCCACCGCCATCCAGATGAGCCGAGCGGGGGTCCCTGCAGGCTGTCTTTCCATCCCGACGCGCTACGTGCACTCACCCTCGGAGGTGGTGGACTACGGCGATGTCCTGGCTGCCGTGAAGCTGCTGGGAAGCGCGCTCGCCGGTCCGATCGACATCGGCTGAGCCATGGCCGCCGACCCTGGAGAGCGCCGCGGGCTTGATCCGCTCATCTTCGTTGCCATCGTTGAGGAAAGCCCCACCTCCGTCATGATCACCGATCCGCTAGGCAACATCGAGTACGTGAACAGCAAGTTCACTCTCCTCACGGGTTTCTCCCGCGCCGAGGTCATCGGGCGCAATCCCCGGCTTCTCAAGTCAGGCATCCAGCCGCCCACCGTGTACGCCAGTCTCTGGCGCACGATCGCCAGCGGCGGGGAATGGCGGGGGGAGCTGTGCAACCGCAAGAAAAGCGGCGAGCTGTACTGGGAGCTGGCAGCGATCTCCGCCATCCGCGACAGCGAGGGGGAGATCGCGCACTACCTGGCGGTGAAGGAGGACATCACCGACCGCAAGGCCATGGAGGACCTGCTCTGGCAGGCCAAGGCAACGGCGGAAGCGGCCAACCGCGCAAAGAGCAGGTTCCTCGCCGACATGAGCCACGAGCTGCGCACGCCGCTGAATTCGATCCTCGGCTTCAGCCAGCTCCTGGAGCTGCAGGGCGGGGAGAGCCTCACGGGAAAGCAGCGGGAGTACCTGCGCTGGATCCGCGAAGGCGGGGAGCACCTGCTGGACATGGTGAACGACGTGCTGGACCTCTCCAAGGTGGAGGCCGGCAAGATCGAGCTGGAGAAGGCGCCCTTCGACCCGGCGGCCCTCATCCGCCGCGTGCTCACCACGGTGCGCTCCCTGGCGGCGAAGAAGCACCTTCGGGTGGAAACATCGCTGATCGAGGACGGCACCGTGCTGGACGCCGACGAGGTGCGGGTGAAGCAGGTCCTCTACAACCTGCTTTCCAACGCCATCAAGTTCACCGGCCGTGAGAAGCGCATCGGGGTGGAAGCGCGCGCGCAGGAATCCGAGCTGCTGGTCACCGTCTGGGACGAGGGGATCGGCATTCCCGGCGATGACCTGGCGCGGATCTTCGAGCCCTACACGCAGTCGCGCGCGGCGCAGCGCGGGGAGGGAACGGGCCTGGGACTGGCCATCGTGAAGAGACTGGTGGAGCTGCATGGGGGCTCCATCAGCGTGGAAAGCGAGCCGGGAGCGGGCAGCCGTTTCACCGTGCGCCTGCCGGGCCTGCGCCAGCGCACCGCCCGCGAGCTGGCCCCCGCCGGAGAAGCCCGCCCCGCGGGCTCACGGGATGTACCGGACCTGGCGGGGAAGACCGCGCTGGTGGTGGACGATAGTCCCGCCAACAGGGCGCTGATGGAGAAAATCCTCACCGCTTTCGGCTGCACGGTGCTCCTGGCCGGCAGCGGGGAGGAGGCGCTCGCGGTGGCCGACCGCGTGTCCTGCGACGTGGTGTTCATGGACATCCAGCTTCCCGGCATGAACGGCATCGAGGCCATGCGCAGGATGAGGGAGAAAGGGGCGCGCGGCCCCCTGGTTGCCCTCACCGCCTACGCGATGAAGGGAGACGCCGAGCGGTTCCTCGCCGAGGGCTTCGACGGGTTCATCGCGAAGCCCGTGCGGATATCGGAAGTCATTTCCTACCTGGAGGGGGTGTAGATGGAGCGCCTGGGAGCGGGCATCATCGGGTACGGTTTTATCGGGAAGGTCCACTGCTTCGGCTACCACGCCATTCCCTTCCATTATTCGCCGCCGCCCCTGGAGGTGCAGCTGGTGGGCGTGGCCACCTCCCGGCGGGAGACGGCGGAAGCGGCGCGGGCCCAGGGCGGGTTCGCCACGGCCACTGATGACTGGAGGGAGCTGGTTGCAGATCCGCGGGTGCAGATCATCAATATATGCTCGCCCAACACGTTGCACGCCGAGCAGCTTGTTGCCGCCATGGCGGCAGGCAAGCACATCTACTGCGACAAGCCGCTGACGGCCGCCATCGGGGAGGTCGATGCAGTGCGCCATGCCATGGCGAAGTGGAAGGGCATCGGGCAGATGACCCTGCAGTATCGCTTTGTCACGGCGGTCCAGCGGGCAAAGCAGCTCATCGAGGAAGGGTACATCGGGTCCGCCATTGGCTTCCGCGGGGTCTACCTACACTCGGGGAGCGTTGACCCGGCGGTTCCCTTGAAGTGGAAGCTGCGCGGCGCGGACGGCGGAGGAGTGCTGCGCGACCTTGGCCCCCACCTCTTCGACCTGGTGGACTGGCTGGCGGGGCCAATAGTGGAGATGCAGGCGAGCACCCGGATCCTCCATGCGCAAAGGCCTGACGGCCGCGGCGGCATGGCGGAGGTGGATGGAGAAGACCAGGCAGTGATCGTTGCCCGCCTGGCCGGCGGTGCCATCGGCACGATGGAGGTCTCCAAGATCGCAACGGGAGCAGAGGACGACCTGCGCCTGGAGATCAACGGGGACAGGGGCGCCCTGCGCTTCAGCCTGATGGATCCCGATTTCCTGGAAGCGTATTCCCTCTCAGACCCTGATGCGCCCACCGGCGGTATGCGGGGATGGAAGAGGATTGCCACCCTGCAGCGCTACGGCTCCACCGCGGTGTTTCCCGCGCCGCGCTCCACCGCTGGATGGCTGCGCGCGCACACGCACGGTCTGCACGAGTTCCTGCGTGCCGTTGCGGCAGGACGCCAGGGAGAGCCTTCGCTTCAGCGGGGAATCGTGCTGCAGCAGATGATCGACTGCGCCGAGCGCTCCGCGGCGGCCGAGGGCTGGCAGAAAGTGGCCAGGTAGAGCCCGGACCTTCCCCCCCGCACGCGGCGCATGTTCGCTTACTCGCCGCCGGGGGCCTGCATGTCACCCTTCTCGATGGACACGGCGAACTCCTTGCCCTTTGAAGGGTCGATGGTCACGTTGAAGAAGTAGGACTTGCCATCCCCGTCCTCGGCAAAAAGGTTGTAAGGCGCCTTCTCTTTTCCCACAGGAATGACGATGGCGTGGCTGTCCCCGTCGGCAAGGGTGTTCTCCTCGTCCAGAAGGTCGGCTCCCCATGCATCGGAGTCCGCCGGGGAGATGAACAGGTACTGGATCTCGGCTCCGGTGTCGTTCTCCACCTCCACGGTGGCAAGGGTGAACTCGGTCGCCGCGGTGTCCAGTCCTTTGCGTGTCAGCGTTATGGTCTGCTCCTTGCCGTCCACCATTTTCAGGCCGCGCATCACGAACTCGCGCCCCTGGTCATCGGTTGCCAGCACGTCGAAATCAAAGGAAGACTGGGGATAGTGCACGTAGTAGCCGATCGAGCCGCCGTCTTTCAGAACGAAATCCGCCCCGATGATATCGGGGCCCCAGTACATGCTGTCCCCGGGTGAGAGGAATATGGTCTGGATCTGTGCCCCCGTGGTGTTGACGAACGTGATCCTGTTCAGCTCCGCCGGGTCGAACGCGAATGCCGATGCCGCGGAGAGGACCCCGAGCAGCACCATCGACAGCAGTATTTTCCGCATGGGGCGCCCCCTTTCCTCCGTAAGGTAACAAATATACGCGAACAAACCTACCGCGGCCGCCCTGGAGACAATGCGAGCGCACCGCGTGAGCTTGCACGCCTTCCCGCACCCCCTGATTCCGGCTACACTGCCGCCAACGCCGCGGTACTCGCCACGGTACTCCGTGGATTTGTCCGCGGATTCGTGCGCCGAAGGAGCACGCACCTATGCCGAAAGATTTCCTCTTCACCTCGGAGTCCGTCAACGAAGGGCATCCCGACAAGGTCTGTGACCAGATTGCCGACGCGCTGCTGGACTGCCTGATCGCGCAGGACCCCGACGCGCGGGTCGCCGTTGAATGCATGGTGACCACGGGCAGCGTGCACGTGGCCGGCGAGGTGACCACGAGCGGGTTCGCCGACGTGCAGAAGGTCGTGCGCGGGGTCCTGGCGGAGGTCGGCTACAGCAATCCCGAGATCGGCATGGACTGCCAGGACGCGGGGGTCTGGGTGTCCCTGCACGAGCAGAGCAGGGAGATCGCCGAGGGGGTGCAGGGCGGCACGAACAGGCAGCAGGGGGCCGGCGACCAGGGACAGGTGTTCGGGTTCGCATGCGATGAGACTCCCGAGCTCATGCCGATGCCCATCATGATTGCCCACCGCCTGTGCATGCGCATGGCCGAGGTGCGCCGCCAGCGGCTCATCCCCGACCTGGGACCGGACGGCAAGAGCCAGGTCACCGTGGAGTACAAGGGCGGAAGGCCCGCGCGGCTTGCCTCCGTGGTTATTGCGCAGCAGCACGGCAGGAGCCTCGTGGAGAGCCGGCTGCGGCAGGAGATCATCGACAAGGTCATCAAGCCCGTGTGCGGAACGATGTGCGACAACGACACGCGCACCTTCATCAACGCGGCGGGCAGCTTCACCCTCGGCGGCCCCGAGGCAGACACCGGGGTCACGGGGAGAAAGCTCGTGGTGGATACCTACGGCGGGGCGGCGCGCAACGGCGGCGGGGCGATATCGGGCAAGGACCCTTCCAAGGTGGACCGATCGGGCGCATACGCGGCGCGCTGGATTGCCAAGAACATCGTCGCCTCCGGCCTGGCGAGCCGTTGCGAGCTGCAGTTGGGCTACGTCATCGGGGAGCCCAGCCCGACGAGCATCTTCATCGACACGCAGGGAACCGGCGTTCGCGACGAGAAGGCCATCGAGGCCCTGGTGCGCGCCCACTTCCCGCTACAGCCTCGCGAGATCATCACCGCGCTGAACCTGAAACGGCCGATCTACCGCAAGAGCGCGGTCTTCGGGCACTTCGGCAGGCTGGACCCGGACTTCACCTGGGAGAGGACCGACAGGGCGGAAGCCCTGCGCGCGGCGGCGGGGCTGTCATGATGCAGCGAAAGCCCGCCCCCTGCGCCGGCATCCGCGCGGTGCTCTTCGATTTCGACGGCACGCTCACCCGGCCCGAGGCCATCGACTATGCGGTCGTACGAAAAATCATCGGCTGCCCGAGCGGCGTGGCCATGCTCGAGTTCATCGAGGCCATCGAATCTCCGACGGAGCGCACGGAGGCCTGGAGGAAGCTGGAAGAGTACGAGCTGGCAGCGGCCAAGGCGTCGGTGCCCAACACGGGTGCCGAGGAGGTTGTGAAGCAGCTCCTTGCGCGGGGCATGCGCCTGGGGATCCTCAGCCGCAACAGCACCTCCTCCATCAACGTGGCAATCAGAAACTTTTCCCGCCTATCGCTTGCCGACTTTCAGGTCGTGCTTTCCCGGGAGCACTCGGCGCGGCCAAAGCCGCACCCCGACGGTGTGCACGATGCGGCACGCCTCTTCCGCGTAAAGCCCGTTGAGCTCCTCATGGTGGGTGACTTTGTCTACGACATTGCCGCGGGGCACGCAGCGGGCGCCCCCACCGCGTTCATCACCAACGGGAAGGCAACCCCGCCCGCAGACCCGGCACCCGACTTCGTCATTGCCGCGCTGCCCGAGCTGCCCACGCTCCTTGGGTTCTGAATCGGAGGCTATTCTCCCACGACCGTGACGACCACGGTCCTGCGCCGCGCCCGCACGTCACACTCCAGCAGGAAAAGCTGCTGCCACTCCCCCAGCAGGAGCCGTCCGCCGGAGACGGGCACAGTGACCGACTGCCCCAGACAGGTGGCCTGCAGGTGGGAATGGCCGTTGCCGTCGTGCCATGCCTGCTCGTGGCCGTAGGCACGGCTGGGAGGCACGAGTCGGTCGAGAGTCTCCGGCAGGTCGCGCGCCAGGCCCGGCTCCAGCTCGATGGCACCCACGGCCGCGGTGCTGCCCACGACGAACACGTTG
>JBEKVA010000141.1:0-9794 GCA_049514475.1 Spirochaetia bacterium | reverse complement strand
AGGCACAGACCGTGGCCCACCCACCCCGGAGCAGAGACGCTGGTGACCGGGCTCTCGAAGGGGCTCGACGAGCGGGCCCTCAGCGTACGTTCGCTCATGGACAAACTCTGGAAGGAGGGGGAGTTCCTTTCGGGCGCCTACACCTTCGACCCGCGGTGGTATAACGCCTTGCCACCGGCGGGCGGGCAGGCGGGAACGTAGGCCTGCCGTTGGGCGGTGCCCGCGGCGGCCGCAGGAAAATCATGGACAGCAAAGCGCTCGTTGCCGTTGCCATTTCCGTGGATCTCATCGCTGGAAGCATGTTCCTCCAGGAGACGCTCTTCCCGCGGAAGCCGATGACGACGGCTCAAGCGAGCTACGAGCAACCTGGACAGGCAGCAGACGAGCGGGGCGACGCTGCCCAGGCTGAGCGGATTGCGCACGGCAGCCCTCCTGCGACAGGAACAGCACCGGCGACACAGGGAGTCACCAATGCAGGGTCCGGCGTTGTGGTGGCAACATCGGAGTCCGCGCCATCCGCTGTGCAGAGCCAGATGATCGTCAGGGAGACCGACCTGTATCTTCTGACCTTTTCCCGCGAAGGCGCCACGCTTTCCTCGGTAAGGCTCAAGAGATACAAGAACGCCGATGGCACAGCCGTGGAGATGTTGCTTCCAAAGACAGAGACAACGGGTGAGCTCCCCTTTGCACTCTCCTTTGGTGACTACAGATCCGCCCAGGTTGACGTTCCATTCGATCTCCGCGAGTCGGGGGACAGGGACCAGTCCATCTATGATTTTTCCCGGACCTTTCTCTCCCCGACAGGAATACCTTTCACCCTGCACAAGACCTATGTGTTCCATAGGGATGAGTACCTCTTCGAGCTGCAGATTGTCATCGAGAACTCGGTGAATGATTTCCCCGCGCTTACTGCCGGCGGATACGCCTATACGCTGACCGTCGGTCCGCAGATCGGTCCTCCCTACGCGAAACTGGATGGCAGGAATGATTACCGCAACTATGCCTACTACGCTGACGGCAAGCGGCAGGACCCAAAGGTTGCCATGGGGCAACTCAAAGAGCTGGACACGAAGGTCACCTGGGCGGGCATCGCTGGCAAGTATTTCACTGCCATCGCGATACCCGACGCCACCGCCTACAGGCTCGTCTTCGATTCGCGCAAGCTCGTGGAAGGATTCGATCGCTCTTCGATTTCTTTTGAACGACCCGCTTTGAAAAGCGCAAGGACCACGGATACGTTCCGCTTCTATTTGGGGCCGATGAAGAAGGAGATCCTGGCTGACTACGATAGTCCTTCGAAGAACAACTTTGCCCTGTCGGGGCTGCATCTTGATGAGGTTGTCACCACATCGATCTTCATCGGGTGGCTGGCAACGCTGATGAAGTACCTTCTCGATTTCTTCTACCTCCTGGTCCCCAACTACGGAGTCGCGATTATTCTCGTCACCGTTCTCATAAAAGCCGCATTTCTGCCGCTGACGCTCAAGAGCTCAGAGTCCATGTCCAGGATGGCAGCCTTGAACCCCGCAATAGCAGAGATCCGCGCGCGGCTGAAAGACAAGCCGGAGAAGATGAGCCAGGAAATCGCCAAGTTGTACAAGCGGGAGAAGATCAATCCGCTCTCAGGGATCCTGCCGCTGCTTCTGCAGATCCCCATATTCTTTGCATTCTACAACCTGCTGAACAGCCACTTCGAGCTGCGCGGTGCTCTCTTCATCCCTGGCTGGATTACCGACCTCTCCGCTCCGGAGGCCGTCTGGAGTTTTCCATTCACCCTCCCTCTTCTCGGATGGACCGAGCTGCGCGCGCTGCCCCTCCTCATGGTGCTGAGCCAGGTGCTCTCCAGCAAGCTGACGCAACCGACTGGCGGCACACAAATTGGCGGCAGCCAGGCACGGCTGCTTATGTACGTCCTGCCAATTGTCTTTCTCTTCATGCTCTACGACATGCCATCCGGTCTTGTAGTCTATTGGACCGTTCAGAACATCCTTTCCTTTTTCCAGCAGCTTTATGTAAACCATCTCACCACGAGGAAAAAGGGGGCTGCAATCTCGCCAACCGATCATGCTCGTCAAAGGAGTTCACATCGGTGACGTCGCCGCTCAATCGGCAATCGCGATGCTATTGACAGGCACCCATCCGGGCATTAGATTCCGTGTACCAAAAGTACATTCCAAGTCGCTCTCGTACTCGATGTATCCTTTTTTCGTGGATTGCTGGAGGCAACAGTTGTGACGGCGGCCCATGGCCGTTTCCCGGCAGCGAGGAGCAGAATCCTCGACTTTGCGCGCGAGCTCTTCTTCCGCTACGGTTTCACACGTGTGACCATCGACGAGATTGCCGCGGAGCTTCACATCTCCAAGACGACCTTCTATAGACACTTCAAAACCAAGGAGGATCTGCTCACGGAAGTCGTCCGCGCATACTACGGCAAAATACGTGACGGGATTTCAGACATCATGGCGCAGGGAGGCGGCGGCTATCAGGAAGAGCTCAAGAACAGCATGTTTTTCATCGGGGACATGCTGGAGCGTATGGACAGGCGGGCGCGGCAGGACATCCGTTCAAGCGCGCCAGAAACCTGGCAGACCATCCAGCAGCTTCAAAGCAGCATGGTCTATTCCGTGCTGCAGAAAGTGCTTCGAAAGGGAATTGAGCTGGGGGTCGTCCGTCCCGACTTGGACACAAAGCTGGTCGCAAATGTCCTGGTTGTGACAATCGAGAACATTCTGAATGGCGAAACGCTGCACTCCATGGCCGTTTCAATGCGGAGCGCCTTCAAAGTGCTTGTCGATGTCTTCCTCAAGGGAGTGCTCATAGAAGGAAAAAAGCACTAGGGCCGCCGATCCGTTCAAAATGCCATGATGATTTGCGTCGAGAGTGGAGGCGGCGGCGATGCCGGTGCTGTCACACTGGCCGTTTTCTGAACCACACCATCGATCAGGATTGTAATGGTTACGGTGCCCGACGTGGCGGATTCCGTATCTGCGTAGAGCTCGATGCCGCCTGCTTTTCCGGTGAGGGTCGTCGTCCATGGCAAGGTTTGCACGGCCCAAGGATATGACGTGCCGGCCAGACGATAGTAGATCCCCGCGGCTGCAACTCCTGATCCGGTTGCCTGCAGTGTGATCGTATGATCGGGGCTCAGGTTGCAGGAGGAAAGTACAAGCAGGATTGCGGTGACGGTCAGCAGGATCCTCTTCATCATTCCTCCGTCAGCGCACCGTCAGTACCAGCTTGCCACGCAAGTGGCGACCCTCGCTCACGGCGTGCGCGGAGGCGGCCTGTGACAGGGGATAGAGTGTGATTTCGGGCGGGCGCACTGCGCCGGCAACGACAAGCGCCAGCAGGCGTTCAAGATGGGGGCGGTCGCGCCCGACCTTTGGCCGCAGGGAGACGACATCCGGGCGTGGCGAAGGCGGGGCGGAGGTGCCGGAGGCGATGAAGGCGGCGCGTCCGCCGGAGCGTAGGACCGAGAAAGAACGCGCCGCCACCTCACCACCCACCGTGTCGAAGACGGCGTCGCAGTTCGCTACTTCGCGCGTGAAGTCTTGCCGGCGATAGTCGATAACTACGTCCGCGCCGAGCGCGCGCACGTAGGCGTGATTGGCAGCGCCCGCGGTGGTGATCACTTTCGCGCCGATGTGCCTGGCGAGCTGGATGGCGATGCTCGCCACACCACCCGCGCCATCCTGGATCAGGATAGTCTCACCGGACTTCAGCTCGAGCGTGTCCTCGATCGAGACCAACGCGGTAAGGCCTGCGAGGGCGAGGGCCGCGCACTCGGGATGCGAGAGGCTCGCGGGCTTTCGGGCTATGATTGCGGCCTTGATCGCGATCTTCTCAGCGTAGGCGCCCTCCTGGCCGACGTCGCAGACGCCGAAGACCGGATCGCCAGGCGTGAAGTCACGTTCGTCCGTGCCGATCGCGGCAACGACTCCTGAAAAATCGCGGCCTGGGACGTAAGGAAAGTGCGCAACTGGCGCATAGGTCCCCCTCCGTACTCTCCAGTCCGCGCCGTTGACGCTCGCTGCGTGCACGTCCACCAGCACCTCGCCGTCTCCGGCAACGGGGTCGGGCAGGTCGCCGTACTGGATTACCTCGGGCCCGCCGTGCTCATTGAAGTAGGCTGCTTTCATGGCTCGATCACGCGCTCCTGGCGATGTCCCCCGACCGACTCCCATGATTCGTCAGCCGGATATGTGACGACGACGGGGTCAGTCTGCGATGTCGTATGGCAAGCACTGCAGCAAATGCACCAATTCCCAGCACGACAATGGCCGCTGCGATTGCACTATCGATGATCTTCGTGGCGTTTATCTCGTGACCCGTGACAACGCTGTAAAGGGTTTTCAGATTCGCCATCGTTTCATCCGCACCACTTTTTTGTCGAGCTGCGGCGGCAGGCCTCGCGCCAGCAGGCGAGGTTGCGGTTCTGTTTTGGCTTGCCGGCTGGCGAGGAGGGAGTGCCTGACGTTCGACGGTAGCCTCTTTTTGTATTGGCGTTTCCTTTGCCTGAGTTTCAGCGGTTGCCGGTAATTGTGTAGACGTTCCTTTTGATTGAGCTTCAGCGCCAGCCGGTGATTGAACTGGAGTGCGTGCTGTCTGGCAGGCCATCGCAAGCAGGCAGGCCAAACCGAGCGACATCATAACCAGGGAACGCGGCTTTTCCATGTCCATTTCTCCTCAGCCTGCCCGCCAAGTCACTGCTAGTATAATTCTACCGCACGGCCCTGGGGAAATTCCAGAAGGCATGATACTGCCGGGGACTGACCCCGGCAGTATATTGAAGCGGACAGAAAAAGAATGGGATTGGAAAAATCGATTGCCGAACGCGTGGCGGAGCTGTACCGCATCGAGTCGAGGCGGGTATTGGCCACGCTGGTCCGGCTGCTCGGCGACTTTGACCTGGCCGAAGAGGCGCTTCAAGAGGCCTTTCGCGCGGCCTTGGAACAGTGGCCGAGGGAAGGCGTGCCCCGGAACCCGCGAGCCTGGCTTGTCTCTACCGGCAGGTTCAAGGGAATCGACGTTGTTCGCCGCCGCGGGCGTCACGAGGCCTTGCTGGCCGCGGTCGCCCAGGAAACCCCGAAGGCCTATCTCGATCCCGAGGGACTGGATGAGGAGACCCTTCAGGACGACCAGCTTCGCCTCATCTTCACCTGCTGCCATCCTGCCCTTTCACAAGACGGCCGCATCGCCCTGGCGCTTCGCGAGGTCTGCGGCCTCACGACCGAGGAGATAGCGCGGGCCTTTCTCGTTGCCCCGGCAACCATGACGAAACGTATAGCCCGCGCCAAGGACCGGATCCGCAAGGAGCGCATCCCCTACAAGGTCCCGTCCCGCGCTGAGCTGGCGAGACGTCTTGCGGCCGTCCTTCAGGTCGTGTACCTGGTATATAACGAGGGGTTTGCAGCGACGGCAGGCCAGGCCCTTTTCCGGCGGGACCTGGCGGAGGATGCCCTCTACCTCGGCCGGCTGATTGTGGACCTCCTCCCGGAGCCTGAGGCCATCGGCCTGCTGGGTCTGATGCTCCTGCATGAATCCCGCAGGCCGGCACGGGCAGACGCACGGGGTGGCCTGGTCCCCCTCGAGGATCAGGACAGGTCGCTCTGGGACCGGAAATTGATTGAGGAAGGGATAGGTCTGGTACACCGGGCCCTCTTGTCCGGCCGGTTCGGGTCCTACACCCTCCAGGCCGCCATTGCCGCGACTCATGCCGTGGCACCATCGGTGGAGGCAACGGATTGGGCCCAGATCGTCCGCCTCTACGACATGCTCCTGGAGACGGGCCCCTCGCCTGTCGTGGAGCTCAACCGGGCAATCGCCGTGGCCATGCGTGACGGGCCTTCCGCCGGGCTGGCCCTCATCGACGCCCTGCTCGACAGGGGAGAGCTCGCGGATTACCACCCGGCCCATGCCGTGCGTGCCGACTTGAACCGGAGGCTGGGGCGTGTCGACCAGGCCGCGGTATCCTACCGACGTGCCCTCACGCTTGCCCGGCAGGAGCCCGAGCGCCGCTTTCTGGAGAGACGGCTCGCAGAAATTTCAGGATGATTTTTTTTAGATTGTCCCTTTTGCATGGTCCCGAACGACTACTGAACGAGATCACATGCGGTGAGGCAAACGGCCGGCGGGACTGGCGGGGCCGAGGCCTCACGAAAGGAGACATGGTATGAACGCGCACGTAAGCTCGATCCTCCTCGGCGTCAGGGATATGGACCGGTCCAAGCGGTTTTACACTGAGGGTCTCGGCTGGAAGGTCCAGCAGGACTTCCGCATCTCGGTATTCTTCGTGCCGCACGGCGGCTCGCTCGTCGGCTTCTACGGTCGGGACGGCCTGGCCGCCAGCGTGGGCGCGAGCCCGGAGGGCAGCGGCTTCAGCGGGCTGGTCCTCAACTACGTAGTCCGCACCGAGGCGCGGGTGAACGAGATCATGGCGGAGGCCGGGAAGGCCGGCGCCACGATCCTCAAGCCCGCCGCCGCCCTGCAGTGGGGCGGGTACGGCGGTTCCTTCGCGGACCCGGACGGCTTCATCTGGAACATCGGCTACAGCGCCCAGGGGAAGGACCAGCCCTACGCGGAATAGCCGCGGCGAGAGAAAGGAGAAGGATATGCAATTCTTTGTCTACGGTTCCCCATCGGAAAGGCAGCAGCCTCGGGACCCTGCCGAGCTCGGGAAGTTCATGGAGGAGTCGGTCAAGAAGGGAATCCTCATCACCGGCGGCGGGCTCAATCGCAAGGAGACCAGGATTCTGATTGCCGAGGGCAAGGTCTCGATCACCGACGGCCCCTTTCTTGAGGGGAAGGAGCTGATACCCGGTTTCACCGTCATCCAGGTGGACACCAAGGAGAAGGCCATCGAGTGGGTCACGAACCTTCGACGGCTCTACGGCGACGGGGAGACGAAGCTCGTACAGATCTTTGGAGCGTCGTAAGGCGGAGAGGACCATGGCCCAGGAATACATCGAGCTGCGCGGCGCGCGCGAGAACAACCTAAAGAACGTCTCGCTGAAGATACCCAAGCGAAGGATCACTGTCTTCACGGGTGTCTCGGGCTCGGGGAAATCGTCCATTGTCTTCGATACCATCGCGACCGAGGCCCTGCGCCTGCTCAACGAGAACTTCAGCACCTTTGTCCGCACGTTCCTGCCCCGGCATGCGCAACCGGACGCGGACGCCATCGAGAACCTGGGCATGGCCGTGGTCGTGGACCAGAGACGCATGGGCGGAGGCTCTCACTCCACGGTGGGCACGATCACGGACATCTCGCCGCTGCTCCGCCTGCTTTTCTCGCGCCTGGGCGAGCCGCACGTGGGGCCCTCCAACGCCTTCTCTTTCAATGATCCGCAGGGCATGTGCCCGGAGTGCCACGGCGTGGGGAAGTCACTCGGCGGGCGCAGCGAGGATTTCCTGGACATGTCCCGGTCCCTGAACGAGGGGGCGGTGCGGGCGCCGGTGTTCAGCGCCTGGGAGCGAGACGCCTACAAGAACTGCGGGTTCTTCGACAACGACAAGAAAGTGAAGGACTTCACCGCCGACGAGATGGACCTCCTGCTCCACGGCAAGGCCCGCAGGTACACGATGAGCATCGGGAACCGCACCATCAACCTCACCTATATGGGGATCATCGAGAAGTTCAACGTGGCCTACATCACGCGGGATATCAAGACCATGTCGGCGCGCACCCAGAAGCTGGTGGCGTCCTACCTGACCTACGGCCCGTGCCCGTTGTGCAAGGGAGCCCGCCTGAGCCAGGCCGCGCTGGCGTGCCGCGTGGACGGTCATGGCATCGCCGAGCTGTCGTCCATGGAGGCAGGGGACCTGGTCGGCGTGGTGCGCTCCATCAAGGGCACGGAGGCCGCCCCCCTCGTGGCTGGCCTGGCCGAGAGGCTCGGGCACCTCGTCGATATCGGCCTCGATTACCTGAGCCTCGATCGGGAGACTGACACTCTCTCCGGTGGTGAGGCGCAGCGCGTGAAGATCGTGAAGCACCTGGGATCGAGCCTGGTGGACGTGATGTACATCTTCGACGAGCCCTCCATCGGCATGCACCCTCGGGACGTGCACCGGATGAACGAGCTCCTGGTGAAGCTGCGGGACAAGGGGAACACGGTGATCGTGGTGGAGCACGACCCTGACGTGATCCAGGCGGCCGACCACGTGGTGGACCTGGGACCGGGCGCGGGAAAGCAGGGTGGGGAGGTCGTGTTCCAGGGCAGCTACGCGGGGCTGGTGAGGTCGGACACGCTCACGGGGCGCCACCTCAGGGCGCGAACACCGGTCAAGACGGTTTTCCGCGCGCCCTCGGGGAAGCTCGCCATCAGGGGCGCGCGGGTGAACAACCTGAAGGACGTGAGCGTGGACATCCCTTGTGGAGTCCTGACGGTCGTGACCGGGGTGGCCGGGTCGGGCAAGTCCTCCTTGATCAACGAGGTGTTCCTGGCGCAGCACCCGGACGCCGTGGCGATCGACCAGGCCGCCGCGGGGGTCTCCACGCGGTCCAACCCCGCAACCTACACGGGTGTCCTGGACGACATTCGCAAGGCGTTCGCCGCGGCGAACGGGGTCAGCGCCTCGCTCTTCAGCTTCAACTCCAAGGGCGCGTGCCCCAACTGCCAGGGCTTGGGCGTTATCTACACGGACCTCGCGTTCCTGGGCGCCGTCAAGGTCCGGTGCGAGATCTGCGAGGGCAGGCGGTTCAAGGACGAGGTGCTGACCCACACGCTGGAGGGCAGGACCATCACCGATGTCCTGGCCCTGACCGTGAGCGAAGCGCTGAATGCCCTGCGTATCCCGGAGGTCACCCGCAAGCTCCAGGCCATGAGCGACGTGGGCCTGGATTACCTCACCCTGGGTCAGCCCTTATCCACTCTGTCCGGCGGCGAGTGCCAGCGCATCAAGCTCGCGAGCGAGCTCCACCAGAACGGCAGCATCTACGTGCTGGACGAGCCCACCACCGGGCTGCACCTGTCCGACGTCGGCAACCTGCTATCGATCATGAATCGGCTGGTGGACGGCGGGAACACCGTCATCGTGATCGAGCACAACATGGCGATCATCGCGAATGCGGATTGGATCATCGACATGGGACCGGAGGGCGGTCACAGAGGGGGAGAGGTCGTCTTCGAGGGCACCCCACGGGAGCTATTGAAAGAGAAACAGTCCTCGACCGGCAGCTACCTGCGCCGGGCCGCGGCGTCGACCTGAGGGAGCCCGATGGTGCCCTTGATGCCGCACCCCGCGTTCCCTATTCTGAAACCTCGGGATATGCAGGGAAACACGCGCGATCTGCTGAGAAGCTTCATTCGATCCAACACTCCAGGTCTGGATGACCGCCTTGTCGATCAACTCGTGCAGGCCGTGGAGCCGAAGGAATATCCACGGGGGACCCTGCTGGTCCGGCAGGGGGACGTGGCCACGGACTGCTACTTCGTTTTCGCGGGTTGTCTGAGGATGTTCTCCATAGACGAGGATGGGAACGAAAAGACCGTGGAGTTCTTCACCGAGCAGCAATCGGTGGTAATCTACGAGAGCTACACCCATGGCAGGCCTTCTCCCTACAGCCTGGAATGCTCGGAAACGTGCCTTCTCGTGGCAGGGGACATGAGAGCGGAAAAGGACATGCACAAGCGCTTTCCTGCCATGCAGGATATTGTCCGCGGGGCCCTGGAAAACAGGGTCGCCGAGGGCCACGAACGCTACAGCAGCTTCAAGGCCTCCAGTCCTGAGGAGCGCTACGTGCAGCTGCTGGAGCGCCGGCCAGGGCTCGCCGGCCGGGTGCCCCAGCATCAGCT
>JBEKVA010000140.1:0-9921 GCA_049514475.1 Spirochaetia bacterium | reverse complement strand
CGGGATACCGTCCGCCCGCAGCTTGTCGATCGCGGGTGAGACCGAGGCATAGTCGTACGCGATGAGCGCGACCGCCTGCACCTTTTTCGTGTCGAAGTTCGTCAGCTGCTGCAGCTGCTGAGCGGGGTCGTTCCCTGCGTTGGTCACGACCACCTTGTAGCCCATGCCCTCGAGGGTGTCCTTCATGCCGTTCGCGGCGGCCCAGTAGAACGGCGCCGTGGCGAACGGGAGGCTGAACCCGATGGTCCCGGGCTTCACGCTCGCAGGCGCGCCCGAGCCGGCCTTTGCCGCAGCCGCTCTCTCCCCGCCGCAGCCGGCCAGTAAAAGCGATGCCGCCACCATGACGCTCGCAACAAGCACGACCAATCCATTTCTCTTCATTGCGCTCCTCCTCCGATATCGAGTGTGTCGCTGATAGCCGCACTATAGAGCCATGGCAAACCAGTTGTCAAGAAAAAAGTATAACATTATACAGTTTTTATTTTAATATTATATTGACTTTTCTGGACACCACCCCCTATACTGCGCGCATGTCTACAGAGATAAAGATGCCGAAGCTGGGCCAGACCACGGACTTCGTCCACCTCTTGCGCTGGCTCGTCAAGGTCGGCGACACCGTAAAAAAGGGGGACGCACTGGCAGAGGTGGAGACGGACAAGACCACCATGGATCTCGAGTGTTTCGCCGCGGGAACCGTGCTCAGCATCACGGGTGCCGAGGACAGCGATATCCCGGTCGGCGCCGTCGTTGCCGTGATCGGGGAACCGGGTGAGCGCATCGAGGCAGGATCCGCCTGGCAGCCCGCCACGGACTCAACCCAGCGATCCGCGGATTCGGGCACAGAGAAGCCGCGCGGGACTGGCACGGCCTCCTCCGCCCAGACGCGGGCTTCTCTCGTCGTTCGCCACCTTGCAGAGAAGTGGCACATCGAGCTCTCCGCTGTCCATGGGACGGGACCGGGGGGAATGGTCACGGAAAAGGATCTCACCACATACAGGGACGCCGCCTCGACGGGGACAGGAGCCGCTGAGCCCCCCGTTCTCTCCGATCAGCAGCGGCGACTGGGGAAGCTCCTGGCGGAGAGCAAGTCCACAATTCCTCATTATTACCTGTACGCGACCGTATTCTGCGACAGGCTGGTCGCCGCACGTGAACGCGCAAAGCAGGGCGGGAGCGGCCGCCTCACAGTGGACGCGGTGCTCATCTACGCCGTGGCCCGGGCCATCGCCCGCTTCCCCGGAATCAACCGACACCTCAGGGGAGAAGAGCTTCGCTCCCCCGCCCACGTCAACGTCGCCTTCGCTGCGTCGGTGAGTGACGACCTTGTCGCACCGGTCATCCACGATGCGGACAGGAAGGAGATTGCACAGATCAACCGCGAGGTGATGGATCTCGCGGAAAAAGCCAGAAAAGGCCGACTCGAGCGGTCCGACACTGCCGAGGCAACATTCACCGTGAGCAATCTCGGCAGGTACGCGGTGGAGGCGTTCCAGGCCATCATCACCCCCGGCCAGGGCGCAATCCTCACGGCAGGGCGCATTCAGGACAGGCTGTACATCGGAGCAAACAAGAGCACGCGGGTCAGACCCGCATGCACGGTCTGCGTCAGCTACGACCACAGGGTCATCAATGGGGCACAGGGCGCTGAGTTCCTTACGGAAGTCAAGCGCTTTATAGAAGAGGAGATCTCGGAATCATGAATGCAAAGACAGGGAGCGTGAATGACTGGCTGCGCGCCATCGACAGACCGCTTGCAGTCAATTTGTATACGACCATGCTGGAGATACGAGAGTTCGAGGAAAAGATCCGGTTCCTGTTCCTCGAGGGCAACATGCCCGGAACGGTCCACCAGTACATCGGGCAGGAAGCGTGCGCCACAGGCGTGTGCGCCGCCCTGCATCCCGACGACGTCATCGCGTCGACGCACCGGCCGCATGGCCACGCGATCGCCCGCGGCCTCCCCCTGGACGCCATCGCGGCCGAGCTTTACGGCAAGGACGCCGGTTGCTGCAGGGGCAGGGGTGGATCAATGCACATCGGGGACATCAGCCGGGGCATGTTCCCTGCCATCGCGACCGTCGGGGATAACATCCCCATCATCGCGGGTGCAGCCCTCTCATTCAAGCTGCGCGGAGAGAAGCGCGTCGCCGTGGCATTCTTCGGTGACGGGGCCAGCAACGAGGGAGCCTTTCATGAGGCACTGAACTGCGCAGCAATCTACAATCTCCCCGCCGTGTTCGTGTGCGAAAACAACCTGTACGGCGCCTCCACGCCTGTCGGGATGGTCATGAAGGTCGCGAATGTCGCGGATCGGGCCGCTGCCTACGGGATGCGCTCCGACATTGGTGATGGCATGAACGTGTTCGAGGTCCACGAGAAAGCGAAGACGGCGGTCGCCGCGGCGAGAGCCGGCGAGGGACCGACACTCCTGGAGCTGAAGACATACCGATACTGCGGGCACTCGCGCCGCGATCCCAACAACTACATGCCCAAGGAGGAGAAGGAGGCCTGGAAGACCAGGGATCCCATTCACTTCTGCGAAATGGCCCTCATGGATGCTGGTATTCTGGACCGGGACGCGGCGGAAGAGATCAAGCATGGGGTCACTGAGAAGGTCGAAGCAGCAATGAAGTTCGGGCAGGAGGCGGCCTTTCCCGACCCTTCGCAGCTCGAGGAAGGGCTTTACACATCGATGAGGGTACCGGAATGAGGATGAGCATCGTTGAGGCACTGCGAAAGGCCATTTTCGAGTCTATGGAGAAGGATCCCCGTGTCTTCTGCATTGGTGAGGACATCGATCTCCCCGGAGGCTTCGGCGGAGCATTCACTGTCACTCTCGGCCTGAGCAAGAAGTTCCCCGACCGAACGGTCAATACGCCTATCTCCGAGGCGGCGATATTCGGAATGGCATGTGGAGCGGCAGCGATGGGGATGAAGCCAATCGCGGACGTGCAGTACGGCGACTTTCTCATCAACGCCGGGAGCCAGATCATCAACCAGATAGCAAAACTGCGCTACATGTCCGGCGGGACCGTTCCGATGTCCGTCATCATGCGCGCGCCGGTCGGCGTCACGGGGCGGGGAGCGCAACATTCGCAGAACCTCGAAAGCCTGTTCCTCAGCTGCCCCGGCATCAAGATCGTTGCGCCCTCGACTGCATACGACGCGCTCGGGCTCCTCCGCGCTGCGATCAACGACACGGATCCCGTTCTCGTCTTCGAGCACAAGCTGCTCTACGGCTCAAAGGGAGCGCGCGCGGAAAAGGGCGTCGTCGATGCGTCCTCCGAGATCCCCGACGAGTATTACGAGGTTCCGATCGGCAAGGGAGAGATCCGAAAGGCCGGCGCCGACGTGACGATCATCGGCAGTCTTCTCATGAGCCATTTCAGTCTCCAGGCCGCCCAGGCCCTGCAGGACGAGGGCATCGACGCCGAGGTCGTCGACCTGCGCTCCCTGTGGCCCCTGGACCTCGATCTCATCTTCGGCTCCATCAGGAAGACGGGGCGCGTAGTGATCGTCGAGGAAGGCCCCAAGCAGGGCGGCGTCGGCGCGGAGATCGCGGCGGAGATTGCGGAGTCGATCCCTGACAGCCTCATAGCGCCGATAGTCCGCGTCGCTGCCCCCAATACGCCGGCGCCGTTCTCACCGGTGCTCGAGAAGCGCTACGTTCCGCAGCCAACGAGGATAACGGATGCCGTCCGCGCGCTCGTCGGCCGGTACTGATTGACGCGTCCATCGGCTGTCCGTCACGCGCACGTGGGAGCACCCATCTCTCCCGCGTGCAGTTTTTCCCTTCTGCGCGGCGGCCCTGATTGAGACAGACACAATGCAGCAGTCCTACCACCCATCCACAGGCAGCCGCTCTCGGTCCACACTCCCCGGGCGATCCACTATGATTCCGAGTATGCAGGAAGCAGAAGCCCGGCGGCAGATCGTTGAGGCCGGCAAGAGGCTCCGCGACCGCTTTTTCGTGGCATCAAATGACGGCAACATCAGCGCACGGCTTTCCGACGATGCAATTCTCATCACCCCGACGAGCGTCAACAAGGGCGACATAGCCGAGGACCAGATCATCACGATCAACATGGCGGGGCAGGTGGTCGCCGGAAGCCTGAAGCCGAGCTCGGAAACAAAAATGCACATCGCGGTATACAACGCCCGTCCGGACGTGCGCGCGATCGTCCATGCCCACCCGCCGACGGCAACGGGCTTTGCCGCGTGCCGAATCAGGCTGGACCGGGAGATCATTCTCCCCGAGGTCGTCTTTGGTCTGGGGAAGATCGGATTCGCAGAATATGGGACCCCGTCCACCCGCGAGATACCCGACGAGGTTGCAAAGGTGATACCCGACTGCGAGGCTCTCCTGTTGGCAAACCACGGCGCGCTTACTGTCGGAACAGAGGTCATGCAGGCTTTCTACCGGATGGAAGTCCTCGAGATGTACGCGAAGGTCCGACTGGTGACTCACTTGCTGGGCGGACCAAAGCCCCTTAATGAATCCCAGGTCAGTGAGCTCTACAAGGTGCGCGAGCAACAGAGATGGGGCAGGTCGAAGTCGCGCCAGGTCGACGTGAGCCCCGAGACGATCGACCTGATCGCACAGACGGTTGTTGAGGTGATGCTACGTACCGGCAAGACCTCCTGAAGTCGCCCCCTGCCCTGCGCCCGCCTGCGAAACACCATTTCACAGCTCCTTGACCGCGAATCCTCCCGACCTTGAATGAGACGCCGATCTCGGGGGACCCTGTCTCGGGTCCGCGCCGAGCACACCGACAATGGACAGGGTTCAGCGGAGGCAACGGATGAAAAGCGTGATGGTTCCCTATCGCCAGGAAGACCATGGCGATTTCGACGCCGAGTGGCCGGTACAGCGCGGGGTGACAGGCTCTGACCTACGTGACTGGAGACACGGCCCCTTGTCGAAGGTGCAGTGGTAGTAGATGTAGCGGTCCTTCTTGATCTCCGCCGTGATGGCGCAGTCGCAGGCGGCGCACTCCCCTTCCGCCATTCGCGGCTGCGCCCGTCAGGCGATCGCGCTCTTCTTCAACGCCCGGCGCTCCGCCCGCTGGGAAAGCAGGCGGTTGACCACGAGCACGATGATCAGCACACCGCCCCAGATCACGTCCCGGTAGAAGTTGGACACCTGGTTGAACATATTGAGGCCTGAGGAGAGGAACTGGAGGATCAGGACGGCGAGGGTGACGCCCGCGATCTTGCCGAAACCGCCGTTGGGATCTATGCCCCCGAGCACGGCGATGAGCACGCACTGCAGCGTGTAGGGGGCCCCGTACTCCGCCTTGGCCGAGTTGGCGCGCGCCATCATGATGAGGCCCGCCACGGCGGAGAGGAGCCCGGAGAGCAGGTAGGTGCGCCGCAGGATCGAGCCGGTGTTGAGCCCCGCGTACCGGGCGGCCTTGGGGTTGGTGCCGTAGAGGTACATGGAGGTGCCGAACCGGGCGCGGGAGAGCATGAGGCCGACGCCGAGGGCGATCACGACGAAAAGGATGAATGAGAGGGGAAAGAAGTCGAAGAGCTCCGTGTTGCCGATCTTCGAGTACAGGAGGGGCAGCCGGCTCTGGGGCCGTCCGTTCGTGATGCCGACCGCGATGCCCGTGTAAAGCTGCTGGGTCCCCAGGGTGGCCAGTATTGCGGGAATATTGAATCGGGAGATCAGAATCCCCGCGACGTAGCCGCAGGCGAGCCCCGTGGCCAGCGCGATGAGGACCGCGATGATGATGTAGGGAAGGACCACCTGGGGCGGCGCGCCCGGGGGCACGTAGCCGATGAGGAACTTCGCCGCCAGTATTGCCGAGAGATTGGCCGTGCCGACAACGCCGAGGTCGATGCCCCCGGTGATCATCGTCAGGCTGATGCCTATCGCCATAATGCCGTACTCGGGGAACTGGCGCATCATGGAGCCGAAATTGGCGAGCGTGGGGAACTGCCCCGGCCGCAGAGCCGTCATCAAAGCGAAGACGGCGAGGAGCATGACGAAGAGCCGCACGAGGTTCTGGTCGCGGCTCCGGAGAGGCTGGAGGGCGGGAGCGGCCGCGTCGGTAGTCTTCATGGCGCCTCCGAGGTTCCATCGGCGGCAGCGCGCTCGCGCCGTCTCTTCGTGCCGATCTGGCGGGCAGTGACCCCCGTGCCGATGATGATGACCGCGCCAGTGAAGAACCGCGCCCAGTAGGTCGGTATGCCCATCAGGATGAGACTGTTCGCAAGTACGATCATCAGCGCGACGCCGAGCGCGGTGCCGGTGAGCATGCCGACCCCGCCCGTGACCCGGGTCCCTCCGAGCACGACCGCCGCGATAACCGTAAGCTCCATCCCGAGGAAGGTCGAGGGATCGGCGTAGGCCATCATCGAGATCCGCGAGATGCCGGTGATCCCTGCCAGAACGCCGACCAGGCAGTAGAGGAACATCTTGAGGGCGCGCACGTTGAAGCCAGCCCGCTCCGCTGCCGTCTCGTCGCCGCCGATGGCGTAGATGCCGCGGCCGATCATCGTGTAGCGCAGGAGGAGGAACCCGAGGAGGAAGACCCCGATCAGGATGAGGACCTGGGAAGGCATGTTCGAGGAGAGGCCGAGCTGCGTGTTGACAGCGGTGAAGAGCGTCTCCTTGCCGTGTGCGACGATGGACGGGGGAACATCGGACGCGCTTGCCGAGAAGGCGCCGAACATGAGCCCCGTGTAGAGACTCGCCGTGCCCAGGGTCACCACGAGCGTCGGCAGCCGGAGGAAGGCGATCAGGAACCCGTTGAGCGCTCCCATGAGGAGACCGAGCCCGGCTGCCATGGCGTAGGGGAGAAGAACGTTTCCCCCGTACTGCGACGAGAGCAGGATGCGATCCGTCACGTACATGGCGAGGGCGGCGATGGCCGTGAAGGAGACGTCGATGCCCCCCGACACGATGACCATCATGCAGCCGACGGAGAGGAGGCCGGGCACGATCATGGCCCGCACGAGGTCCACGAGGTTGTTCCCCGTGTAGAACTGTCCCGACCTGGCCTGGATCAGGAGGCTGAGGACGATGAGGGCCGCCAGGACCCAGGGTTCCGACCTTCCCAGCAGTCGGCGCGGATTGATCACCTTCGAGACCTCCCTTCCTGCGACCGCTACGCGATGCCGGTGGACAGCTCGCCGAGCCTCGATTCCGTGGTCGAGGCCGGGTCGAGCTCCTGGACAAAGGAGCCGTCGCGCATCACGAGGATCCGGCTCGTGCAGGCGAGCACCTCCGGCAGGTCGTCCGAGACGACGATGATGGCAAGCCCCGAGGCGGCGAGCCGGCGCATCAGGGCGTGGATATCGTACTTCGAGCCGATGTCGACGCCCATCGTGGGCCCGTTCAGTATGAGGACCTTGAGGTCGTTTGCCAGCCAGCGGGCAAGGACGACCTTCTGCTGGTTCCCGCCCGAGAGCGTCCGCACCGGCAGGGAGGGGTCCCTGGTCGCAATGGCAAGCTCGGAGATCCAGCGCGTCGTGGTCTCCGCGACGGCCTTTCTCCTGAGGAAGCCGAGCCGCGAGGAGAGCCGCGCGAGGACCGTGACCACGATGTTGCGCTCGATGGTCTGGGGCTGGAAGAGACCTTCGGTGAGGCGGTCAGAGGGCACGTAGCCGATGCCCCGGCGGATCGCGGCTTTCACGCTGCGGATCCGGGCTGGCCGGCCTTCAATTTCGATCGTGCCCTTGTCGGGCCTCGAGATGCCGAAGAGGGTCTCGACGAGCTCAGTGCGCCCCGATCCGAGGAGGCCGGTGATGCCGAGGATCTGGCCCTGCGAGAGGTCGAAGGAAATGTCGGCGTAGCAGCCGCGCAGCGTGAGGCCCTTCACGGACAGCACGGGTTTGCCGACCGGGCCCGCGGGACGATAGGACTCGTCAGCGAACTCCCGGCCGGTCATGTGGAAGGCGAAGGCCTTCCGATCGAGGTCCCGCGTGCTGCCCGAGGCGGCGTTCTCCCCGTTCCTGAGGATCGTGTAGCGCTCGGAAATCTCGAAGACCTCGTCGAGCTTGTGGGAGACAAAGAGGATCGAGATCCCCCGGGACTGGAGACTCTTGATCACGGCGAAGAGGGCCTTCACCTCCTTCTTGGTCAAGGCGGAGGTGGGCTCGTCCATGATGATGAGCTTCGAGTTTTGTAGCAGCGCGCGGCAGATCGCGATGAGCTGGCGGTCCGCCACCGAGAGGTTCTCCACGCGCTCGTCGAGGTCGATGGCGAAGCCAATGAGGGAGACGGCGTGGGCAGCGCTCGACCTGGCCCTGCGGTAGTTCATCAGCTTGTGGCCGTCCATGAGCTCCATGTTCAGGGCGAGGTTCTCCATCACGCTCAGGTTGGGGAAGACGGAGAAA
Organism: Spirochaetia bacterium; assembly: GCA_049514475.1. Lineage (GTDB taxonomy): Bacteria > Spirochaetota > Spirochaetia > SZUA-6 > Fen-1364 > Fen-1364. The sequence goes on along the minus strand of JBEKVA010000140.1, from coordinate 1,575 downwards.
TCCTGGTAAATGACCTGGACGCCGAGGGCGATGGCGTCCATCGGGGTGAGGCGGGAGAAGGAACGTCCGCCGATCTCGATGCTGCCCGCGTCGGGCTCGTGAACGCCGGAGATCACTTTAATGAGGGTGGACTTGCCGGAGCCGTTCTCGCCGGCGAGGCAATGGATCTCCCCCGCGCCGATCTCGAGGCTCACCCCTTTGAGCGCCTGCACCCCTCCGAAGGACTTGACGATCCCCTGGACCCTCAGAACGGAATCCGACACCTGGAGCCTCCGCGACTGCCGGACATTGCGGCCACGTTTGCGTGGCATTCGCGGCCACGCCTTCCGCGGTACCCCGCGGAGTTTGCGTGGCATTCATTAGAAAGGCGCGGGCGGAAGCATCATGCCCCGCCCGCGCCCGGATATGAAGAACGGGAGATTAGAACCCGAACGTGTCAACGTTGCCCTTGGTGATCGTGATCCAGCCCTTGCCTTGGAGCACCTTGGTGGAGCCGGAGGCGAACTGCATGCTGGTCCAGCCCGGAGCCTTCAGGCTGAGGCCGTTGGCGACCTTCTCGCCCTTCAGGACGGCGACGGCCATTGCGAGCTGCGCGTAGCCGGCGTCCTTGGGGTCCCAGAGGAGGACCGCGTCGACGGTGCCGTCCTTGAGGTACGGCTTGTTCTCGTTCGGCAGGCCGACCGACGTCACGAAGGCCTTGCCCTTCAGGCCCAGCTCCTCGATGGCACGAGCGGTGCCCGGCGTGGAGAGCGAGGAGGTCCCGAAGATGCCCTTGAGGTTGGGATACTTCTTGAAGAGCTCCTTGGCCCGCTGGTAAGCGGTGTCGAGGTTGTCCATGATCTCGACCCGGGGCTCGGCGGCGAGGAGGGTCATGTTGGGGTAGTGCGCCTTCTGGTAGGCGACGCCGGCGTCAGCCCACTCGTTGTGCGAGGCGTTGGTGACGTTGCCGACCATCGTCGTGTAGACACCCTTGCTCCCCATCATCTTGGCGAGCTCCTGCATGATCGTCTGGCCGAGGCCCTCGTTGGAGAAGGCCTCGATGTCGTAGAGGCAGTTCTCCTGGGTGGCGCCTTCGTGGTCGATGACCACGATGCCCTTCGACAGCGCCTCTCCGAGGACCGGCTCGAGGGCCGAAGGATCGACTGGCACGACGCAGATGGCATCGACGCCCTGCGCGATGAGGTCCTCGATGACCTGGGCCTGCATGGCGGCGTCGGTCTTGGCGGGGCCCTTCTGGAAAGCGTTGATCCCGGTGTCCTTGGCGAACTGCTTGACGCCGACCTCCATCCTGACGAACCAGGCGTTCGTGGCGTCCTTGGGAACCAGGGCGATCTTCCAGGCCGACTGCGGCTTGGAAGACTTGAACTTCATCGGATCATAGTTCTGGGCGAAAAGAGGCACCGCGAGCGCGAAGACGAGCGCCAGCGATGCGATGATAATGAGTGTCCGTTTCACCGTTTCATCCTCCTTCGGATTGAAGATAGCGCAAGTCTATCATTGGCATGCACCATGTCAAGTTAAATTTAGTGATCGATGTATGGAAATATTTACTAAATATCCAGTTTTTCTTGACAA
>JBEKVA010000139.1:0-9972 GCA_049514475.1 Spirochaetia bacterium | reverse complement strand
AGCTCTTCAGTGTTTCGGCGATAGAGAGGATGCGCTCGCGGGTGACGGGGCTGACGCCGGGCTTGTTGTTCAGCGCGAGGGACACCGTGGCGGGAGATACTTTCGCAAGCTCTGCAATGTGCCTGATACGAGAAGCCATATTATTCCTTCCGCAACCTAATTAACGCTCTAAGATCCGTGCATTCTCAAAGTGAAGGTATATATCCATAATCTTCACTTGTATATAATTCATTTTGGAAAAGTTTAAATTATTTTAGGCTTTTATACTTCAAAAAATTCTGCGGAATTGTTCCAATTCTGTGAACTTAAGAAATTTATGATACCAAGTTGTTTAGCAGCAAGTAATTAAATGACTGGAATATGTCAGTTTTCACATGACAGGCACATTGTCCATCATTTTATCGAAATTTTTCTTGACATATCTGAACCAAATGATTTAGAATCCCTTAAAACAATTTAGTTGAATCTAAGCACATTCAGGGGGATGGGGATCAACATACCGCAGGACCCATGTCTGCGGCATAAGGGGCGGAAGGTAATCCATGCACGACGTGCTGAAAGTCGAGAAGCTGACAAAAACATTCCCCGGCGTCGTTGCCGTGAACGGCCTGAGCTTTACCCTGAAGAAGGGCGAGCTGCTCGCCGTCCTGGGCGAAAATGGCGCCGGCAAGTCGACGCTCACCAAGATGATCAGCGGGGTCCTCCAGCCCGACTCGGGCGGCATCACGCTGGATGACCGCGAATGCGCGTTCAAGTCTGCCTACGACGCCATCAAGGCCGGCATTTCCATGGTCTACCAGGAGCTTTCCATGGTAGGCAGCATGTCCATTGCGGAAAACATCTTCGCCAACCGCCAGCCCATCAACGCGGTCGGCATCATCCGCCTGAGCAAGCTGTACCGCGACACCAACGAGCTCATGCAGCGCTTCAACCTGCGCATCAACCCGCGCACGCTGGTGAAGCATCTCTCCATGGGCCAGCAGCAGCTCATCGAGATCCTGAAGGCCATCTCGCAGAACCCGAAGGTGCTGATCCTCGACGAGCCAACCAGCTCCCTGACCGAGGCGGAGGTCGTCCTGCTCTTTGAGATCATCGGGAAGCTGAAGAGCGAGGGGATGTCCTTCATCTACATCACGCACAAGCTCTCCGAGGTTTTCCGCCTGGCGGACCGCGTCATGGTCATGCGCGACGGCAAGTACATCGACACGAAGAAGACGGACGAAGTGAACACGATGGACTTGATCACCCTCATGGTGGGCCGGGAGATCGTCGACCTGTACTCGGGCACCCATGGCGCCGCGGCCATCGGGGAGCCGTACTTTGCCGTGCGCGGCATCTCCTCGCCGGGCCTCTTCAAGAATGTGAGCTTCTCCCTGCGGCGCGGGGAAATCCTGGGCGTCGCGGGGCTCGTCGGGGCGGGGCGCACGGAAATGGCGCGGGGGATTGTCGGCCTGGAAAAGCGGTCCGCCGGCACGGTGGAGATGGACGGCAAGGCGCTCCGCATTCACTCGATGAGCGACGCCATTGACAACGGCATCGCCTACATCACGGAGGACAGGAAGAATCTCGGGCTGTATCTCAATTTCTCCCTGAAGGCGAACCTTATTGCCCCGTCCCTGGACAGGTTCAGCCGCGCGGGGATGATGTCGGGAAAGGCCATCGACACCTATGCGCGCGCCCAGGTCAGCCGCTTCAACGTCAAGGCGAGGTCGCTGGGCCAGAAGGTCATGAGCCTCTCGGGAGGCAACCAGCAGAAGTGCCTCCTGTCCGTCTGGATGGGCACCAGCCCGAAGGTCATCATCTTCGACGAGCCCACGCGCGGCGTTGACGTGGGGGCCCGCTCGGAGATCTATGAGAAGATCAGGGAATACACCTCGGGCGGCAACGGTGCCATCGTGGTGTCCTCCGATCTTCCCGAGCTGCTGGGAATCTGCGACCGCATCATCGTCATGTATCACGGAAAGGTTCGCGGCGAGGTGCAGAAGAGCGAGTTTGCAGAGAAGAGCATCCTCGCGCTGGCGTCAGGGCTCAACTGATGTCCAAACATCACGGCAGGCAGGAAATGGTGGACCATGGAATCACAGGCTGAGCGGAAAATCGAGGTGCGGTCGATCTTCAGGTCTCTCCTCTCGATGCGGGAGTCGATCCTGTTCATCGTCATCGTGCTGTCCTTCATCGGGATGTCATTCGCCTCTCCCTACTTCCTCTCCCCCGGGAACCTGGAATCCATGTTCCTCGGGCTTTCGGTGGAGGGCATCATCTGCATCGGCATGGTCATCCTGCTGGTGTCCGGCGGGCTGGACCTGAGCGTCGGGTCGAACCTCGCCTTCACCGGCGTGGTGGTCGGGCTCTCGATGACCAACGGCATCCCCATCCTCCCTTCCATCATCATTGCCCTCATTGCGGCATTCCTTGCGGGGTTCCTGAACGGCATCCTCATTGCCAAGATGAACCTCAACCCGTTCATCACCACGCTGGGCATGCAGATGTTCCTCAAGGGGGCCATGCTCCTGGCGGCCAACGGCAAGTCGGTCCTGGGTCTTCCCGAAGGCTTCAACAATATCGGGCAGGGACGGCTGATCGGCATCCAGTATCCCGTGTTCATCCTTATCATCCTCGTCATCGTCTTCGAGATCGTCCTGCGCCGCTCCCGCATCCTCCGCACCAGCTACTATGTCGGGGGCAACGAGAATGCCGCCCGTCTCAGCGGCATCAAGGTAAACAGGGTGAAGATCGCCATCTACTCCCTGACGGGCATCATGGCGGGAATCGCGGGGATCATCATCACGGCACGGTTCGGCTCCTCCTCCGTCACCATCGGCCCGGGGGTGGAGCTGCGGGTGCTCGCCGCCTGCATCATCGGCGGGGCGAGCCTCAACGGCGGGGAAGGCACGGTGCTCGGGGCGTTCCTGGGCGCCTTCTTCATGCAGCTCCTCTCCACCTCGCTCAACCTTCTGAACGTCAACGTCTACGTCCAGACACTCCTGACGGGTGCCATTCTCATCCTGGCCATCCTTCTGGACCAGTTGAACGAAAAGAGGAAGTCCGCGCGGACGATTGCCCACGCGGAAAGGGCGATGGAATAGCGTCGATCATGGGCCCCACGCGGCACGGTCCGCGCGGGCTGTATGATATCCCCTGCCGTACGGGGTTGATGGCCGGGGAGCGGAAGAAAACCCAAAGATTTCCCAAGGAGGCATGTGGTATGAGCGGTTTAAGAAAAGGTTTGTTCGCGCTGGCGGGGACGCTCGTCCTCGTCATGATGGTGGCATCGGCTCCCGCGGCCATCGCGGCACCGAAGGCCGGGACGTTGTTTTCCATGATCGACCCGAACAAGGAATACGTGGTCGTCAACTGCATCAACACCATCGAGTACTGGAACGCGCACAAATGGGCGTGGAAGAAGGCCGGCGAGCTCTTCAACGTGAAGACCTCGTGGGTCGGATCAGACGACAGCGACACCAGCAAGATGGTAAGCAACCTCGAATCGGTCATCTCCAAGAACCCGGGCGGCATCGTCGTCCTGGGCTGGGATGAGGGACTCGCCCCTTCCATCAACAAGGCGGTGGCAAAGGGAATCCCCGTTGTGACCTTCTCCGGTGACGTGGTCACCAGCAAGAGGGACACCTGGGTCGGCACGAACCAGCACGACCTCGGGTACGTCGGCGGCAAGAAATATGCGGAGAGCGTCGGAGGAAAGGGCAAGGTCGCCATCCTCACCTTCCCTGGGAAGGGCCTGTTCGACGGACGCCAGAAGGGGTTCGAGGATGCCTTCAAGGAGTATCCGAACATCAAGGTCGTCGCCGTTGGAAACACCCAGACCGACCCGATGGTCGCCATCCAGGCGGCAAAGGACATCCTGGTCCGCGTGCCCGACCTTAACGGTTTCGTCTGCTGCGATGCCACCGGGGCCATGGGCGCCGTGACGGCGGTGAGCGAAGCGAAGCTGGTCGGCAAGGTCGACATCATCGGCCTGGACCGCGACTCGAACACCCTGGACATGATCAAGCAGGGCAAGATCAGGGGCACGATCATCCAGGACGACGCGACGATGCTCTACTGGGCAATGGTCGACCTCATCAGCACCAACTACTACCTGCGGACCGCCATGCTCTCCAGCGACAACGTGAAGGCTGGCGCGAAGCTGACCCCCAACCGCATCGAGACGGCGATCAACTACGTCGACAAGACGAACGTCGACCTGTTTATCGCGGCCAACAAGGTCTACGTCGCGAAGTAACATCGTTCGGTTCTGTTTTTGATTCCTGGCCGGGCGCGGCGCGCCCGGCCAGGCTGATACGAGCGCGCGCCAAACAATCGCCGGAGGGCTGGAACCATGCTTCATACACTTTTTTCACCGTGCAAAATCGGAAAGATGGAGATCAAGAACAGGCTTGCCGTTTCCCCCATGGTGAGCAATTTCTGTGAAAAAAATGGAAAAGCGACGGAGCGGTTCATCGCCTACCACGAGGAGAAGGCGCGGGGCGGCTGGGGGCTCATCTTCACGGAAAACTACGCCATCACCCCCGATGCGCGCGGCTTCAGCGCCATGGCAGCCCTGTACGAAGATGCCCAGATCGAAGGCCACAAACGGATGACCGATCGCGTGCACGCGGCGGGAGCGAAGATTGTCGCGCAGATCGTCCATGCCGGCCGGCAGACCAATCACAAGATGAACACGGGGGTCCAGGTCGTCGCCCCTTCGGCCATTCCCTGCCCCGACAACCAGGAGATGCCTCACGAGCTGTCCATCCCCGAGATACGGACCATGATTTCGCGCTTCGGGGATGCCGCGCTGCGGGTGAAGAAGGCGGGATTCGACGGCGTGGAGATACACGGCGGGCACGGGTATCTCATCGCCGAGTTCATGTCCTCCTACTCGAACAAGCGCACCGATCAGTACGGCGGTATCCTTTCCAACCGCCTGCGCTTTGCAAAGGAGGTCATAGAGGACGTCCGCGCGAAGGTCGGACCCGACTTTCCCATCCTTTTTCGGATTTCCTCCCACGAAGGCATGCCCGGCGGGCGCAAGCTGCACGACACCCGTGCCATTGCGATGATGCTCGAGGAATGGGGCATTGCCGCCATCGACGTCACCATCGGCACCTACGGGGACGGCTACACGGTGCCGTCCATGGCGGAAGAGCACGCGTGGAACGCGGACTCCTCGGCGGAAATCAAGAAAGTCGTTTCCATTCCCGTCATGATCGTCGGAAGGATCAACGAGCCGATCCTCGCGGAAAGCCTTCTCCGCTCCGGCATGGCGGACATCATTGCCATGGGACGCGGGTCCCTGGCTGATCCCCAGCTGCCGAACAAGGCCAGAGAGGGAAAGTTCGAGAGCATCAGGCAGTGCATCGGATGCATGCAGGGCTGCCTGGGGAACCTGGGTCTCGACAAGCCCATCTCCTGCCTGGTGAATCCCGAGCTGGGGTTCGAGGGAGAGCTGCAGGGGAGCAAGCCCCAGAAGCGTCAGAAGGTGGCGGTGGCCGGCGGAGGCCCCGCGGGCCTGGAGGCAGCCCGCGCGGCCGCTGCCCGCGGACACGACGTGACCCTCTATGAAAGCGGCGCCAGCCTTGGCGGACAGTTCGCCTCCGCAGCGTACCCCCCCTACAAGGGAGAGCTTGCAAGCTACGTCTCCTGGGCGCGCAACGAGCTGGCGAGCCTGGGCGTGAAGGTCCAGTTCGACACTCCGTTCACCGCGAAGCTGGCCGCGCAGGTGAAGCCCGATGTCGTGATCGTCGCTGCCGGCTCGACACCCCTGATCCTTGACATCCCGGGCATCCACGGGAAAAACGTGGTGCTCGCGAAGGATATTCTCCTCGGCAAGATCGAGCCGGCCAAGAAGATTGCCGTGCTGGGCGGCGGGTTGGTGGGCCTGGAAACGGCGGTCCACCTCGGGTGGCTGGGACGGAAGGTGACCATATTCGAGAAGGTGAACGAGCTGTGCCCCGACGTGGTGAGCGGCGTCCTGCCTGCGCTCCTGAAGCTCGTTGACGACTACGGGATCCAGAAGGTTCTGAACGCGACCGTCGTTGAAATCACCGACACGGAGGTGGTGGTGATGGTCGATGGCGCGAAGAAGCACTTCCCCGCCGACATGGTGGTCCTTGCCATGGGAATGAACACGGAAAACGGCCTGGTGAGCGAGCTGAAGGGGAAAGTGAAGACAGTGCTTGCAGTCGGGGACGCGGTGAGACCGCGCCAGGCACTGCAGGCAACGCGGGAAGGTTTTGTCGCCGGGCTGAGCGTCTAATAGAGCGGGAAAGGGAGGCCGTGCACATGCGATCAACGATGAAGGCCGCGGTGTTTGAATCCGTCGGAAAGCTCACGGTCAAGGACGTCCCCGTCCCGACCATCAGGGAGCTTGACGACATTATCTGTGAAGTCGAGCTGTGCTCGGTCTGCGGGACGGATGTCCACATCATGGCAGTCCCACCGGGCTACATTGCCACCCCCGGCACCATCCTGGGCCACGAGCTGGTCGGCAGGATCGTCGAGGTCGGGGCGGGCGTGCGCTCGCTGAAGGTCGGCGACAGGGTCGTGGTCAACCCGAACAATTACTGCGGCGTGTGCCGCTACTGCCGGGCAAACCTGCCCAACGAGTGCGAGAACATCATCCCGATGGGCATTGGCGCCGACGGCGGGTTCGCGGAATACGTGCGCATGTCGGAGCGGGTCGCCTACAAGGTCTCCGCGAGCCTGAAGCCGGAAATCGCGGCATTTGCAGAGCCCCTGGCGTGCGCCGTCAACGGCGCCAACAAGGTCAAGGCCGGCCCGGGTGACAGCGTGGTCATCATCGGCGGCGGCCCCATCGCGCTGATGTTCGTCAAGCTCATGAAGGCAAGCGGCGCGTTTCCCATCATCGTTTCCGAGCCCGTCCTGCTGCGGCGCCAGTTTGCCACCACGTGTGGGGCCGATCGCGTGGTGGACCCGACAAAGGAAAATCTCAAGAAGGTCGTGGACGAGATGACGGGGCTTGGCGCCGACATCGCCATCGAGGTTGTCGGCTCCCAGGTCGCCACCGCCATCGATGTCGTACGCAAGGGCGGCAAGGTGCTCCTCTTCGGCATCAATGCCAAGGCGGCTCCCACGATCAGCCCGTCCAGCATCACGACCAAGGAAGTTCAGCTCCTGGGCACGTGGCTTGCGAACGCCTCGTTCCCCCGCGCCGTGGAGCTGCTGGAGAAAGGCGTGCTCGACCTCGCCCCGCTGGTGACGCACGTGCTGCCGCTGGCGAAGACGGCCGAAGGGATCGACATCCTCCGCAAGGGCGAGGGTGTGAAGGTGTTCATCAACCCCCGGGCATAGCGCGGGGTGAGGGTTCGAGAGACAGCACAAGGAGGAACAGATGATCGTCCTGATTGCGACACTGAAGGCGAAGCCGGGCAAGGAGAAGCAGGTCGAGCAGATCCTGGGAGCCATGATCCCCAAGGTGCAGAATGAAAAAGGCTGCACGAAGTACATCCTTCACCGGGTAAAGACGGACCCCCGGCAATTTCTCTTCTATGAAGAGTACGCCGACCAGGCGGCCCTGGACATTCACAACAACACCCCGTATTTCAAGGAGCTCGGGCCGAAGCTGGCCGGGCTGCTGGAAGCGGACCCCGTCGGGACCTTCTACGACATGGTCACCGCGATCCGCCGCTAGAGGGAAATGAAACGAATGCTGAAAAGATACTGTTTCGTCATCGAAATAAACCCCGACCAGATGGAAGATTACGTCGCGATCCACAAGGACCCGTGGCCGGACACGCTGAAGCTTCTGAAGAAGGCCGGCGCAGCGGAGCTCCAGGTCTATCGGTATGGGAACTTCTCCATCCTTTTCTGGCAGGCCGAGGACCTGAACGAGGTGTACAGGCAATGGGGGGCCACGGAGACGTGCAAGAAATGGAACCTGCGCCTGGCAAAGGCGTACAAGGTTTCCCCGAGTATCGACGGGTCCTCTGACGTCGAGACCTGTGAAAAGATTTTCGACCTGAACCAGCAGCTTGCTGGCAAGCTGGAACAGTACTAGGACGGACAGGAGAGTGGCGCGCAAGCGCGCGCCGCATCCATAAGACACGGCCGCCCGCGGGGCCGCGGGGGAGGCAATGGCGATGGCGAAGGTTGTCAGTCTGGGGATCCATATCGCCGACATTCTCGGTCGGCCCGTTACGCAGATCCCGCCCGGGCAGAACCTCGCGTTGCTGGAAGAGATCCGCCTCACCGTTGCCGGCACAGCGGCGGGCACCAGCATCGACCTGGCAAAGCTGGGCGCCGAGGTATACGCCATGGGCGCACTCGGCCAGGATGAGCTGGGGAACTTCATCGTCACCACCATGCAGCGCTACGGGATCCACACCGAGGGGCTGGTGCGGAAGACGGGCGTCCAGACGTCAGCCACCATGCTGCCCATAAGGCCCAACGGGGAACGACCGGCGCTGCACGTGATCGGCGCAAGCGGCGAGCTTTGCGCCGAAGACGTGAATCTCGATATCATCTCCCGCGCCAGGTTCCTGCACATCGGCGGCACCCCCCTGATGGCGAAGCTCGACGGAAAGCCGATGAGCCGGGTGTTCAAGTTCGCCCGGGAGAAGGGCATTACGACGACCTACGACCTGCTGGCTATCCAGCGTCCCGACCTGCGGGAGAAGGTGGAAGCATGCCTGCCGTGGGTGGACTACTTCATGCCGGGGCTCGAGGAGGCGCTCATGCTGAGCGGTCTCCAGGATCGCCGGGAAGCCATCAGTTACTTCCTGGATCACGGTGCGAAGCACACGGTTTTCAAGATGGGCGGGGAGGGCAGCAGCATTGCCTGGCGGGAAAACGGGAAGGTGAAGGAGATCCGCATCCCGACCTACCGCGTTCCCGTCGTGGATTCCACCGGCTGCGGTGATGCCTATTGTGCAGGATTCATCGTTGCCCTTTCCCTGGGGTGGGACCTGGAGCAGGCGGGACGCCTGGGAAGCGCGGCGGGAGCCCTGGTGATCCAGGGACTCGGGTCGGATGCCGGTATCGTGGATCTGGAGAAGACGATCGATTTCATGAACACCGCGCAGACGGCGCCGATGGCGGACTGAGTCCGGGCGGTCGACCTGGGGAATGCTTCGAGTTCTTGACAAGAGACACGGCCGCGTACTAAAGTTTGTGAGCAAATACTCATATATCGAGCAAATGAAGGATCGGTGGAGGAATCATGGCAGAGAACGGATTTGAGGCGGGGGAAGCCCTGGGGATGATCGAGACCCGTGGGTTTGCGGCGATGGTGGAAGCAGCGGATGCGATGGTGAAGGCGGCGAAGGTTGACCTCATTGGCTTCCAGCAGATCGGCGGCGGCTATGTCACCGCGATCGTGCGCGGGGATGTAGCGGCCTGCCGCGCGGCGGTTGACGCAGGAAGCCGCGCAGCGGAGAAGGTGGGGGAGATCGTGACGACCCACGTGATACCGCGGCCGCACGCAGGCGTTGATGCGGCGCTGCCGTTGGGCAGGAAGGAGTAGGTGATGGCGGTGGACCTGAGGACCTACGTATTCCTTGATTCGCTGCAGTTGCAGAATGCTTCGTTTATCGCCACGGTGAGCAAGGGGTACTACCCCATCGGGATGCAGGCCTGCTGCGTGATCGAGATAGCCCCTGGGATCGAGATCAATCGGCTGACCGACATCGCGCTGAAGGCAACGAATGTGACCCCTGGGCTGCAGATCGTCGAGCGGGCCTATGGGCTGCTGGAGGTGCACTCCGACAGCCAGGGGGATGCGCGGATGGCAGGGGAAGCGGTGCTGAAGGAGCTGAAGAAGGGCGAAGCGGACCGCATGAAGCCTCGTGTGATGACCAGCCAGCTTATCAAGAACATCAGCGATCACCATGCGCAGCTGATCAACAAGGTGAGGCACGGGAACATGGTGCTGAGAGGTGACACGCTGTACGTGCTGGAAGTGGAGCCTGCCGGCTACGCATATTATGCGGCCAACGAGGCAGAGAAGACGGCGAA
>JBEKVA010000138.1:0-10106 GCA_049514475.1 Spirochaetia bacterium | reverse complement strand
CGTAGCGGTGCTGGTTCTGGCGAGCATGCTCTACCTTGCGCGCAAGCTGCGTGATCCGTACAAGAAGCCCACGCGGCTGCAGAGCCTCTTCGAGTCTCTCATCGAGTACATGCGCGACACCGTCTACCAGCCGGTGCTGGGCGACGAGGGCAAGCGGTTCCACATGCTCTGCTTTTCCTTCTTCCTGTTCATCCTGTACGGGAATCTCCTGGGCATGGTCCCCCCCTTCGCTCCGCTGCACCCCAACGGGGAGAACCCGGCCGTCTGGCTGGGCGGCGCGGTCACGGGCAATCTCGCCACAACGGCCGGCCTGGGGCTCATCACCTTCGTCGTTCTCAACGTCGCCGGCATGCGCGCCAAGGGGATCATCGGATACTGGAAAGGCCTGGTGCCGCACGGAACGCCCGGCTGGATGGCCCCCCTCACGCTCCTCTTCGAGGTGGTGGGCATGTTCTCCAAGACCATCGCCCTCATCATGAGGCTTTTCGCCAACATGATCGGCGGCCACGTTGCCATCATCCTGATCCTTCTTCTCATCCTGAAGTTCCAGTCACTTGCAATCGGCCCGGTGGCCGTGCTGGTGGACCTCGCCATCTCCGCGCTGGAGCTGTTCGTGGCGGTCCTCCAGGCCTACATCTTCTCGTTCCTCTCCGCCATGTTCATATGACTGGCGATCAGAAAACATTGACGCGTTCGGCGTTCACCCTGTGGGCCCGCCAGAAGATCTGTTGAAAAGGAGTACCTGTATGGATCTCACAGCTTTGGCTCCCGCACTCATGAAGTTCGCCGCGTTCATCGGGGCATGTATCGGCGCGGGTCTCGCGGTCCTCGGCGTCGGGCTGGGCATTGGCCGGATAGGATCGAGCGCCGTGGAAGGCATTGCCCGCCAACCGGAGGCCGCAGGGAAGATCCAGACGAACATGCTGCTCACCGCGGTCCTGGTCGAGGGAGTCGGCATCATCGCGCTGGTCATCTGCATCCTCGCCATCGTCATGTAGGAGGGAAGCCATGGCCCTTCTCCGCGTCGATCCCGGCCTCGTCCTGTGGCTGTGGATCACCTTCGGCATCGTGCTCCTCGTGCTGCGTCTCACCGCGTGGAAAACGATCACCGGCGGGCTGGACAAGAGGTCGCAGCGGATCGCCGACAGCATCGAGTCCGCGCGGGTGGCCGGGGAGAAAGCCGGCTCGGTGCAGGCCGAGTACGAGCAGAAGATCCGCGACGGCAGGGCGGAGGCCGCCCTCATCATAGAGGCGGCCCGCGGCGAGGCCTCGAAGCTGAAAGAGGACATACTGCGCTCCTCCCAGGAAGAGGCCCGCGAGCTGAAGGAGCGAGCGGCGCGGGAGATCGAGAAGGCCCAGGAGGACGCCGAGCGGGCGCTTCGCGGGCAGGTGGTCTCCCTCTCCTTCTCCATTGCCGATGCCATCCTGAAACGGGAGACCGCCTCTCCCGACAACCGGGCGTTCGTCGAGGAGTTCGCCGAGAAGCTCGTGGCCGGAGCGGGTACCGCGCGCGGCGCCGGCAGTCTCGACGGCCCTTCCCGCAACTGAGAGCCGCAATGACGACCACCCTCGGCCGCAATTATGCCCGGGCGCTCTTCGATCTGGCCCGGGAGACTTCATCCCTGGACACCGTGGAGCAGGACCTCCACTCCGTGTGCCAGGCGCTGCACGCGGACCTCGAGGTGCGCGCATTCCTGGCCAACCGGCTCATCGGCCGCTCCGCCAAGAAGAGCCTGTTCCGCGATTTCAAGGGAAAAACGGATGAGCGCGTTCTCACCCTTCTCCTGCTGCTGGTGGACCGCGGGCGCACCCGCCTGCTGGGGGAAATCGCTGAAGAGTTCGATCGGCTGTCCCGCCTGGCGCGGGGCGTGCGAAAGGTGAAAGTCTTCTCCGCTTTCCCCCTCGGGGCGGAGGAGAAAACGCGGATCACCCGCGCGCTGGAAGCGCGGCTTGCCGTTCGCGTGGAGCTGGAAACGGAGATCCGCCCCTCCCTCATCGGGGGCGTGGTGGCGGAAAGCGAAGGCCAGGAGATCGAGTTCAGCATCGAGGGCCGCCTGAAAGACCTGGCAACGCACGCCCGCGGCGGCAGCGACACATAGAGGAGTGCCATGCGCATCAATCTTGACGAGATATCGACGCGGATCAAAGAAGAGATCCGCAACTACTCCAAGAACCTGGCCGTCGACGAGGTCGGCACCGTGGTGGAGCTGGGCGACGGCATTGCGCGCATCTATGGCATGCGCGGGGCCATGGCCATGGAGATGCTCGAGTTCGAGACCGGTGTCTACGGGCTGGCGCTGAACCTGGAAGAGGACAGCGTCGGGGCCGTGATCCTCGGTGATTACCTGAACCTGCACGAGGGCGGCAAGGTGAAGCGCACCGGCCGCGTGCTGGAGGTTCCCGTCGGGCACGAGCTGATCGGGCGCGTGGTCAACCCGCTGGGAATCCCTATTGACGACAAGGGGCCGGTGAAGTCGACCCGCACGCGCCCCGTGGAGTTCAAGGCGCCCGGCATCCGCGACCGCCAGTCGGTGAAAGAACCGCTGCAGACGGGAGTGAAGTCCATCGATGCCATGGTCCCCATCGGCAAGGGACAGCGCGAGCTTCTCATCGGTGACCGCGGCACCGGCAAGGAATCCCTTGCCATGGACGCCATCATCAACCAGAAGGGCAAGGACGTGATCTGCGTGTACGTGGCCGTGGGACAGAAGGCATCCATGGTGGCGGGCATCGTGGAGGCGCTGCGCTCCCGCGGCGCGATGGAGCACACCATCGTCGTGGCGGCCACCGCGGCGGAGCCCGCCGCCCTGCAGTACATCGCCCCCTACGCCGGCTGCGCCATGGCCGAGTACTTCATGTACGAGGAGCACAAGGACACCCTCGTCGTCTACGACGACCTCTCGCGGCAGGCCAACGCGTACCGGCAGCTCGCCCTGCTCCTGCGCCGGCCGCCGGGACGCGAGGCGTACCCCGGGGATGTGTTCTACCTGCACTCGCGCCTGCTGGAGCGGGCCGCGCGGCTGTCAGCGGAGCTGGGCGGCGGGTCCCTCACGGCCCTTCCCATGATCGAGACACAGGAAGGGGAAGTGTCCGCCTACATCCCGACGAACGTGATCTCCATTACCGACGGCCAGATCTATCTCCGCACCGACCTGTACAACGCGGGCATCAGGCCCGCCATAGACGTCGGGTTGTCGGTATCGCGGGTCGGCGGCAACGCCCAGATCAAGGCCATGAAGCAGGTGGCAGGCTCGCTGCGCATCGATCTGGCAGCCTACCGCGAGCTGGAGGCCTTCTCCCAGATGGGCACCGAGCTGGACAAGGCAACGCAGAACCAGCTTGCGCGCGGGGCGCGCATGGTGGAAGTGCTGAAGCAGACGCAGTACAGCCCCATGCCCGTTGAGGAACAGGTGATGATCCTCTATGCCGCCACCCGGGGATTCATGGACGACGTGCCGGTGTCGCGGGTGAAAGAGTTTGAGAACAAGTTCCTCGAGTACATGCGCGCCTCCAAGCCGGAGATCCTGGCAGGCATCAGGAACCTCGGGACCCTCTCCGAGAAGGAGATCCTCTCGGAGGCCATCACGGCGTTTAAAAAAGGATTTTAGCCCGTGGCAAAGACGCGGCAGATCAGAAAGCGGATCATCAGCGTCCGCAACATCAACAAGATCACGCGCACCATGGAGCGGGTGGCGCAGTCGAAGGGCATGAAGCTCACCGGCCGCTACGACGGGGCCGCCTCCTTCCAGAGAAACCTCGCGCGGCTCCTGCCGGAGGCGCTGGGCGTGCCGCTGGGAAGCCCGGCGGCACTGCAGGAGCTGGCGGTGAGCGCGCTGGGAGCGCACCGCGCCGAAGTCAAGCGCGTGCTCCTCTTCTGCATCACTTCCAGCCGCGGCCTGTGCGGCGGCTACAACGCGCGGGTCATCCAGGCGGTGCGCGCGCGCGCGAAAGAGCTGGAGGGAGAGGGAAAGGAAGCCCTGCTCGCCGTCATGGGCAGGAAGGGTCTTGCCTTCTTCCGCTTCCACGGCCAGGCGGTGCTCATTGCGGTGCCCGATGCCGATGAGAATATCCCCTACGCCCGTGTCGACGAGCTAGTGCAGGACATCATTAGGGGCTTCATCGCGCGCGAGTTCGACGAGGTGCAGATAGTCTCCACGCGAATGCGGACACGGGTGCAGCAGGACGTCACCCGGGCGCCGCTGTTGCCCTTCTCCGCGGAGGAGGCCGCCCGCGTTCGCGCGCCTGCCGCGGGGGCAGCCGCAGCGGCGGCTCCCGCAACGGGACCGACGCCGGGACCGGACGGGGAGCCGCTGTACATCATCGAGCCGGATAGACCCACGGTGCTGTCGCGTCTCTTTCCCCTGCTGGTGAAGGGACAGCTCTTCTGCGCCATCCTGGAGGCAATGATGTGCGAGCAGGCGCAGCGGTCCATCGCGATGCGCAGCGCATCAGACAACGCGGAATCAATGACGAAGCGGCTGACGCGCACGTACAACCGTGCCCGCCAGGCGCAGATCACCAACGAAATGATCGAGATCATCAGCGGAAGCGAAGGGGGCAGAACATGAGCGCAGGCGCACGGGGGACCGTTGTCCAGGTCATTGGATCGATCCTCGACGCGGAGTTCGGCGAAGGGCAGCTCCCCGAGATCCGTAACGCCCTTATCATAGATTCCGAGATCAGCGGCAGGAAGGTGCACCTGGTGAGCGAGGTGCAGCAGCACCTCGGCGGCAACAGGGTGCGCGCCGTGGCCCTTGATTCGACGGACGGGGTTCCCCGCGGCTGCCTCATCACCGATACCGGCACCTCGATCACCGTGCCGGTCGGCAAAGAGGTGCTCGGCCGCGTGTTCAACCTCCTGGGCGAGCCGGTGGACGGCAAGGGCCCGGCGCCGGCGACCCGGCGCATGCCCATTCACCGCGCCGGGGTTCCTTTTTCCGAGCTGGAGCCCAAGACGCAGATCTTCGAGACGGGCATCAAGGTCATCGACCTTCTCTGCCCCTACGTGCGCGGGGGCAAGACGGGCCTCTTCGGCGGGGCGGGCGTGGGAAAGACGGTTGTCATCGAGGAGCTCATCCACAACATCGCCACGCAGCACGGCGGGTATTCCATCTTCGCCGGCGTCGGGGAGCGCACGCGCGAGGGCAATGACCTGTGGAAGGAGATGGAGGAATCCAAGGTTCTGGAGAAAGCGTGCCTGGTCTTCGGCCAGATGAACGAGCCCCCCGGCGCGCGCCTGCGCGTGGCCCTCTCCGCGCTGACCATGGCGGAAGCCTTCCGCGATGACGGCATGGACGTGCTCCTGTTCGTCGACAACATCTTCCGCTTCACCCAGGCGGGAAGCGAGGTCTCGGCGCTGCTGGGACGCATGCCCTCCGCCGTCGGCTACCAGCCCACCCTCTCCTCGGAGATGGGCGAGCTGCAGGAGCGCATCACCTCCACCAAGCGCGGATCCATCACATCGATCCAGGCCGTCTACGTGCCTGCTGACGACATCACGGATCCCGCGGCCGCCGCCGTGTTCACTCACCTGGATGCCACGACGGTGCTCTCCCGGCAGATCGCCGAGAAAGGGATCTATCCGGCGGTAGACCCGCTGGGCTCCAGCAGCCGCATCCTCTACCCCTACTATGTGGGCGAAGAGCACTACGCGGTGGCGCAGGCGGTGCTGCAGGTGCTGCAGAGATACCGCGACCTGCAGGACATCATTGCCATCCTCGGCTACGACGAGCTCTCCGAGGAGGACAAGGCAGCGGTTGCCCGCGCGCGGCGCATTGAGCGCTTCCTCAGCCAGCCCTTCTTCGTCGCGGAGCAGTTCACCGGCTTCGCCGGGCGGCACGTGAAGCTGGCTGACACGGTGGCCAGCTTCCGCGAGATCATCGACGGGAAGTGCGACGCCCTTCCCGAGCAGGCCTTCCTGTACGTGGGCACCGTTGCCGAGGCCCGCGAGAAGGCCGAGAAGATGAAAAGCGCATGAGCGGGACAGAATCCGCCTCCGGCGGCGCCAAATCCGCCTCCGGCGGCGCCAAATCCGCCTCCGGCGGCGCCAAATCCGCCTCCGGCGGCGCCAAATCCGCCTCCGGCGGCGCGCTCTCCTGGTCCGTGGCAACCCCTGACGGTCCCGTGGCATCGGGTGAATGCGAGTTCCTCGTCGTTCCCACCACCGGCGGCGAGCTTGGCGTCATGGCGGGGCACGCCGCCCTGGTGGCGTGCGTCGCCCCCGGGGCGCTGCGCGTGAGCATCGGGGCGGAGACGCGCAGCATCGGGGTGGACAGCGGCATCGTCGAGGTCCGTGAGAACGCGGTGCGCGTCTTGGTGGAAAGCGTCCCGCGGTCGCCGGCGTAGCGTGCCCCGGCGCGCGGGAGGACCGCGCAGCGGACCGGCGACGATAGACGAACAACTGTTCGACGACTAGAAGCACCTCCCCGGAACCTCCGTGCGACCCTCCGAGAGCGCCTTGGGAATTTTTCTCCACGCCGCGCGAAAGTCTTGACAAGTGCAATTCCAGGCACTATGCTTAGGAAGAATTTTATCCTATGAGATGAGAGGGGCAAACGTGGCTGTAAAGAAGAGTGCAAAGAAGACCGCGAAGAAGGTCGCCAAGAAGCCGGCGAAGAAAGCCGCCAAGAAGACCGCCAAGAAAGCGGCCAAGAAGAGGTAGGGAAGAGTCCTTCCCAGCGCAGGGGAGGACCGCAAGCTCTTCCCCTGCGTTCATCCCTCGCGTGACGAGAGTCCGCTCCCCGCGGGCAGGACCATGCAGCGTCGAAACGGGCATTCGCCGTTCGAAGATCGTCACCTGAGCTTTTCACCTCCCGGCAGCTTCCTGCATTCCCCAAATACATCATCCACGGTAATTGCGTTCATGCCGCCTGCGGGGCGCTCGATGACCACCACGCGCGGGCCTCGCGGCGTCCAGACGGCGGCATCCGAAGCGCCAAACAGGGCGATGGTCGGGCACCCGCTGGCCGCCGCAAGATGGGTGATGCCGCTGTCGTTGCCGACGTAGAGCCACGCGCGGCCCAGGGAGGCGGCAAGCGCCGACAGCGGCGCCGAACGCCAGCACTCCGCACCGTCAGGCAGGGCAACACCTTCTTCCGCCGGGCCGGCAATCCAGACCACCGTCAGTCCCCTGCCCTGCAGCCGCCGCGCAAGCTCCCCGAATCTCTCCAGGGGCCAGTTCTTCCCGGATCCCCCGCTGCCCGGGTGGAGGAAGACGGCAGAGGGTGGAGCTGAGAGAGGCGTATCGGATGTGCGCAGGCGGGGAAAGCGGTCTTCGGGCACGAGTGCTTCGCGGGGGAACAGCGACAGGTGGTAATCGACAATCGGAATGCGCTCCCGGGGGAAAGGGTCCTGGCGGGTGATCCCCGATGTGCCGGCAGCCGCAATGTTCCCGGCAAGCGGGGAGGAAGCCCCGCTGAAAAGAAGCGCGGAAGTGAACGCGGAAAACCGCTCACGGAGCAGGCCCGATTGCGCGCCTCCCGCGGAAAACAGGGGGGCGAAGAGCGCGGAGCCCGCGTCCCAGACCTCGTCGAAAGGCGCCGGGTCCCCGGCAAGAACGGCATGGTCGGGGCGGCCCAGCAGGACGATGTGGGCGCCGGGATGGAGTCGACGCCACACGAGCATGGCCGGCAGCGCCGTGATGAAGTCCCCCAGGGCCCCGGCGTGGTAGAGGAGGCTTGCCGACGGGGCGCGGCCGGGGCGCGATGTGGGCTTTTTTTCCATGGACAGGTTCCGCCCGGCACGGTAGCATAGGGGACCCAATTCGTGTAAGACAGTGCTCAAAAGGTGGTAAGCAGTGCGCGCCGTGGCTGACAAGAACATCCTGGTCATCAATTGCGGAAGCTCCTCCCTGAAGTACGAGGTCTGGCAGATGCCCCAGCGCATCAGCGTCGGGCGCGGGATCATCGAGAGGATCGGCGAGCTGAAGGGCAAGATCGCCCAGAAGACGCCCAAGGGCGACTACAGCGCGGAGATACAGGTGCCGCATCACAAGGCGGCCATGGAGCTGATGGGCAAGGCCCTCACGGATCCGCAGAATGGCGCCCTGGGCCGCATCGAGGAGATCACGGGGGTCGGTCACCGCGTGGTGCACGGGGGCGAGCAGTACGCCGCCTCGGTGGTCATCGACGAGGACGTGATGAAGGCCATCGAGAAGAACGTCGAGCTGGCCCCTCTGCACAACCCGCCGAATATCATCGGCATCCGCGAGGCGCAGGCGGTGCTGCCCTCCGTCCAGCAGGTTGCCGTCTTCGATACGGCGTTCCACCAGACCATGCCGCCGGCCGCCTACCTGTACGGCCTGCCCTACGAGCTGTACGAGAAGTACCGCATCCGCCGCTATGGCTTTCACGGCACTAGCCACCGCTACGTGGCCTCCCGCGCCATGGAACTGCTGAAGCGCGACCCCGAGAACACGAATGTCATCACCTGCCACCTGGGGAACGGCGCCTCGGTGACCGCCATCGAGCACGGCAGGTCGATCGACACCTCCATGGGCTTCACGCCGCTGGAAGGGCTGATGATGGGCACCCGCAGCGGGGACATCGACCCGGCCATCGTGGATTTCCTGGAGCGCCGCGGCTACACCTCCACGGAGGTCAATTCGCTGCTGAACAAGAAAAGCGGGCTACTGGGACTGTCGGGCATCTCCAACGACCTGCGGGACCTGGAGACGGAGGCCGCCAAGGGCTGCGAGCGCGCCGTACAGGCGCTGGAGGTCTACGCATACCGGGTGCGCAAGTACATCGGCGCCTATGCGGCAAACCTCGTGAAGGTCGACGCGCTGGTGTTCACCGGCGGCATCGGGCAGCATGGGGTGAAGATGCGGGAGCGCATTTGCCATCGCCTTGAGAATCTCGGTATCTTCATGGACTATGAGCTGAACACGTCGCAGGGCTCGGGGGAAGGGCTGGTTTCGGCCCCCTTCTCGCCCATCGCCATTCTGGTTGTCCCGACAAACGAGGAGCTGCAGATCGC
Organism: Spirochaetia bacterium; assembly: GCA_049514475.1. Lineage (GTDB taxonomy): Bacteria > Spirochaetota > Spirochaetia > SZUA-6 > Fen-1364 > Fen-1364. The sequence continues at coordinate 1,130 of JBEKVA010000138.1, read as the reverse complement.
CATTGACACCTACGATCTCATCTTCGGCGCCCAGGAGACATATCGGCGGCGCAGGACTGACGTCACACTCTGAGGGGGGTTCCTTCGATGATCGCACTTGATTTCTCGAAGCTCGACGGCCTGGTGCCGGCCGTAGCGCAGGACTGGAAGACGGGCGAGGTCCTCATGGTGGCCTTCATGAACGCCCAGGCATGGGAACTGACGCAGAAGACGGGCATCATGCATTACTGGAGCAGGTCCCGCTCCTCCCTCTGGAAGAAGGGGGAGAGCTCGGGGAACATCCAGGAGGTGAAGGAGCTGCGCATCGGCTGCGAGGCCGACAGCGTGCTGGCCAAGGTGCGCCAGATCGGGGATGCGGCATGCCATACCGGCTACCGCAGCTGCTACTACCGGGTGCTCGACGGGGAGACGCTGCGGGTGGACGGGGTGAAGGTGTTCGACCCCGCGGAGAAGTATGGAGCGAAGAAATGAAGAGCCACGTGATCAAGCTCGGCATTCCCAAGGGCAGCCTCGAGCGGGCCACCATCGAGCTGTTTCACAAGGCGGGATGGAAGATCTCGGTGTCCGAGCGGTCCTACTTTCCCTCCATTGATGACCCCGAGATCAGCTGCAATCTCGTGCGCGCGCAGGAAATGGCCCGCTACGTGGAAAACGGCGTGCTGGATGCCGGCCTCACCGGCCTGGACTGGATACTGGAGAACGAGTCGGATGTGGAGACGATCACCGACCTGGTCTACTCGAAGGCCAGCACCACCAAGGCGCGCTGGGTGCTCGCCTGCCTGGCGTCGTCCCCCATCGAGAAGCTCGAGGACTGCGCCGGCAAGACCATCTCCACCGAGCTGGTCGCCTTCACGAAGCGCTACTTCGCCGAGAGAAAGATCCCGGTAAAGGTGGAGTTCTCCTGGGGCGCCACGGAGGCGAAGGCCGTCGACGGGCTGGTGGACGCCATAGTCGAAGTGACGGAAACCGGCTCGACGCTGCGCGCCAACGGCCTGAAGATAGTGCACACGCTCCTGGAGACGAATACGAAGCTCATTGCCAACAAGGCGGCAATGAAGGACTCCGTGAAGCGGCGCAAGATCCAGCACATAGCGCTTCTCCTGCGCGGCGCCTTGGCGGCGGAGAGCATG
>JBEKVA010000137.1:0-10167 GCA_049514475.1 Spirochaetia bacterium | reverse complement strand
GATGGCGGAATGCTCCACGAACTCCACGGCGCACGGAACGATGCCCGCGGCGAGCATGTCGGGCACCGCGCCTATTGCCTGTACCACCGTGGGAAACGGCGCGATCAGCGTCTGCAGCGAGCCCACCGGCGGCAGCAGTGAAAGGGTGACCGCCGTGATGACCGCCAGGGTGCCCTCCGAGCCGATCATGAGGTCCGCCAGGTGGTAGCCGGTGCTCGACTTGATGTACTTGCCGCCCAGCTCGAGGATCTCACCTCCTGCCGTCACCACCTGCAGTCCCAGCACGAAGCGCCGCACGGTCCCGTATTTTACCGCCCGGGCGCCGCCGGCATTTGCCGCCACTGCCCCTCCGACGAATGCACCCTCGTCCCCCGGGTGCGGGGGGAAGTAGAGGGACATCTCCTGCACGTGCTCGTAGAGCTTTCGCAGCGGCATGCCCGCCTGCACGGTAATGGTGAGATTCGCCGGATCGGCGTCGATGAGCCTGTTCAGGAGCTCCATGGAGAGGACAATGCCGCCCGGGGAAGGAACGCAGCCGGCGGCCAGGCCCGTGCCGCCGCCGCGCACGCTCACCGGCACCTGCTCAGCGGCGCAGAGCTTCAGGATCGCGGCGATCTCCTTCTCGTCAGCCGGCTTGACCACCGCCTCGGGTGTCTGGCGGAAATCGCCGGCGGCATACTCGTCGTGATCGTAGGGCTGCCGGGCTTCAGGGTCTGAGATGACCCGCCCCCCGCAGATATCCCGTGCCTTTTTCCACCACTCGGTGCTGAGAGACATCGCTGCTCCTTGTGCCGGCCCCACCCCCGCGCGCGGGAGCCAGTATAGCACGCGGCTATCGAAGAGTCCCATTGCCCCCGCTCAGCCCGGGGAATCCAGCACACGGGAGATCGAGCCGATCAGCTGTTCCTTGCGCACCGGTTTGATCAGGAAGTCGCTGCAGCCCAGCGCCTGGGCGCGCTCGATGATCTGGTCATCGACGAAACCCGTGAGCATGATGACTGGCAGTGAGGGCCGCTCGGTCCTGATCTTCGTCAGCACCTCGAGCCCGCTCAGGGGTTTCATCTTTATATCGCACAGCACCAAGTCCCAGTCTCCCGCCGCGATCACCTGCAGCGCTTTCTCGGGATTCGTCTCGAAGGAGATCTCCAGCCGGACGGCACCCTTCAGCTGTCGTCCAATGCTTCGCTGGACGTTCAGGTCATCGTCGATGACCAGGAGGCGGCGCGCGCGGCCGCCGGGTGCTTCACCCACGGGCGCTTCCCGCCGCGGGAAAGCCGAGGGTGAATGTCGCACCCGCCCCGGGGGTGCTCTTCACGCCGATGGTGCCCTCGTTCAGCGCGAGGATCTTCCGCACGATGTACAGTCCCTGCCCCGTGCCCTGGCCGGGACCCTTCGTGGAGAAGAAGAGGTCGAAGATGAAGGGCAGGTCGGCGTCCGCAATGCCCTTGCCGGTGTCGGTGATCTCGATCTCGATGCGGCCAGCCGCGTGGCGGGAGCGGATGGTGAGGGTGCCCTTCCCGTCCATCGCCTGGATGGCGTTGTTGATGATGTTGATGAGCACCTGCTGCATTTCCCCCTTGGCGGCGCGCACGGGAGGCAGCGGCGCGAGGTCCCGCACGATCTCCACCTGCATGAGGTTGGAGCCGTAGCGGACCAGCACGAGGGATTCCTCGATCACGGCATTCACATCCACCTCCCCCTTCTCTTCCCGCCGCAGGGTCTTGGAGTAGTTGGAGAGGTCCTTGATGACGCTGGACACGTTCACCACGTGCTCCACGATCTCCCCGGCGAGCACCCGCGTCTGCTCGCTGGCGGAGGCGTCATCGGCTATCTCCTCCGCGTTGGCGAGCACCGCGTACAGGGGGTTGTTGATCTCGTGGGCAATGCCGCTTGCCACCCGGCCCAGCGCGAGCAGCTTCTGGTTGATGAGCAGGTTGTTCTGGAAGTATTTCGCGTCGCTGATGTCGGTGATGATGATGCCGGCCAGCCGCTCCGCGGAGGCCGCCTCGGGCAGCAGGAAAAGGCTGTACCCGTACACGGTGGAGCCCTGCGTGATCTCCTGGGCAGGCGCCTTTCCGTCGCTCTCGAGGTCCCACGCCGCCTGCTCGATGGCCCCCATTGCCGCGGGGGAGAAGCCGAGCGCCGCCGAGAGGGGAAACCCGACCAGCGCCGACTCCCTGCGCGTCTCGCTGCCGCTGCCGGGAAAGGCCAGCAGGAAGTGGCGGTTGACGTATTTCACCAGCAGGGAGCGCGCATCGAAGATCAGCACGAAGGCCGGAATGCTTGCGAGGATATTGTCGATCACCTTCTTGGCGCCGATGCGCAGGAGCGCGACCTTCATCTGGCGCGCCACGTTGTCGAACAGCGGGGCCACGAAGGAGGGGGAAACCGTCGATGCCTTCCCCGAGGAGAAAAGGTAGAAGCCCGATGATGCATCGGCGCCCTGCACCGGCATGCAGTAAAGCTCGGCGGCATTCTCCGCGCCCTTCCACCGCCTGAGGCACGGCAGGCCGCCCGCCTCGAGGGTTTCACGGGAAACGCGGTTTCCCAGCGCGGTGAGCTTGCCGTACTCCTCCGAGGGGATGATGCACTGCTCCTCGGAGATTGCCGCGTAGGAAAGCCCGGCGCCCAGGGGCTGGAAGAAATCGCCGCGAAGGAACTCCAGCTTTCCCGTGATCAGCTCGCGCACCGCCAGCAGGAGGGATTCGCGGGTGCTCTCCCGCGCGACGAGCGCTGCCGCCTCGTTGACGATGGACAGGAACTGCGTCCGCTCCTCCAGCCCGATCTTGGCCTCCCGGAGCTGGGCGTAGTCTCCCTCGATCTTCGCCATGGTCCTCACCATGTGCTCGTTGCGCTCCAGCGACACGTACTCCTCCTGCCGCAGGCTCTTCCAGAACTGGAGGCTGCGCAGCAGGAATGCTCCCGTCGTGAAGGAAAGAGCGGTGATGATCATGCCGCTGAGATGGAAAATGCCGGGGAAGAGCAGGCCCTCCGCCGCGATGAGCGCGGCCAGGACGGGGAGGCCAGCGGCAAAGATGCCGCGGGAGCGGTTGCGCCACTTCAGCTCGTACACGCAGCGGGGTGCCCCGTCGGCGGCGCACTCGGTCTCGCGGATATCGGCGGGGGGGAGACCCATGCCCATGGGAACGCTCGCCAAAATTCCCTGGACCGCCTGGCAGTTGTGCCGGGTCTGCCGGTAGCCCTCTTTCAGCCCGAGGGCGACCTTCATCGAGGAGGGGGAAGAGGAGATGACCTCGAAGTCCCCGATCTTCGTCCAGCGTTTGTAGAAGCTCGATCCCAGGCTGAGCGCATAGGCGGCGCGCGGCGAGCCCGACCACAGGGTGGTGTAGGCGGCGTAGAGGATGTAGTCGAATACCTCCTGGGGCCGCACGCTGAATGCGGCGTGGAAGGGAGCCAGCTCGTCCCCCGTTGCCTCCACCAGGCACTGGAGCAGCCGGTTGTAGTAATCGAAGGAGATCCAGTTGCTCTTCTCCCGGAGAAACACGACGGGCAGCCCCAGGGGCTCGACGATGCGGGCAACATTGTGCTCTCCCGCCCTCTGTCCCAGGTAGGTCAGGAGCGAGAGGACACTCACGCAGCTGAGCTCCTGCCGTTGGGCGGCAAGCCGCGTCTGCTGAACGCCGTCGCTCACAGCAGCCTCCCCAGCGTCTCCAGCAGCTTGGCCCGCGTGAAGGGCTTCATCAGGTAATCATCGATGCCGCGTTTCATGATGGCCGCGATCTCCTCCCGGTCGTACACCGAGGAGATGAAGATGATGCGCGGCGGTGCGCCGCTGGAGAGGGAGATGATCTTCTCCGCCAGCTGCAGGCCGCTCATGTCGGGAAGCCGCTGGTCCACGGTGACGGCATCGGGGGTATGCTCACTGAACTTCTCCAGGGCCTCCGTACCCGAGAGCGCGGTCAGCACGAAGTACCCCTCGTCGCGAAGTACCTTTGCGAGGGACTTCACGACGTAGAGGATGTCGTCCACGACGAGGACCTTCTTGAAAGCGCGCTCCTTCTCCACGGCTGCCGCCTACCCGGCTCCCAGCAGAGACTGGCCGATGAGCCCCGTGGCATCGAGACTCTTCTTCTCCTTCTCACGCACCGCAATGCCGCGCTCTATCTGCGCAAGCCGCGCAAGGTCGCGGCTCAGCGCCCGCACCTTGAAATAGCTGCAGCTCTGCAGGATCACCTCGATGATGAAGCCGAACACGTCGGCCAGGGGGCGCCCGCGCCATCGTGGTTTTCCCACGACCATGCGGGTGAGGTAGAAGTCCGCGGAGTACCCCGGCGTGCGGCCGCTCACGATGCCCTGGAGGGAGAGGGCGAGCCCGTACAGGATTGTGAGGGCCCCGTGCAGGCGGCTGCTGACGAAGGTCTGGTTCTCCGTCACCAGGAGCTGCTCGAGGGAGGGAGTGTCCACGTAGCGGAACAGGGAGATCTCCTCGGGGGCCATGAGCTGGTGACGCGCGCTGGCTGCCTCGTGCTGCGCCGCGGCCTTCTCCACTTCCGCGATCAGGGCGGCGTCGTTGACCAGGCGGATGCTCACGATCTTCTCCCCCTGCGTCATGACCTGCCATTTCTCCGTGCACAGCTCCCGCAGCAGGGCCACCAGGCCGCCGGTCAGCGACAAGAGGAGAAGGAAGGCATCCCCGCTGTCGGCATGCCACGTGCGCCCGAGGTCGGAGTAGAAGCGCGCGAGGTCGGGGGGGAGCTCGCCCGGTGTCCTCTTTATTCTCTCCTGGAGCCACTCGATGCCGTCCCTCTCGGCGCGCAGCGCCGCCAGCTCCCGCTCGATGCCCTGCAGGTGCATGACGATCATCTCGAAGACAGCCAGGGAGCACTGGTAGAAGCGCTCGGGGATGACCAGCGTCAGGTCGGGCTGCAGGAGGTCCGCCCACGTGAGACTTCGGTGGCTGCTCACGATGGCCCAGGCCAGGATGAGGTCGTGGAAGGACGGCCGAAGGCAGTCCGCGGCGAAGAAGCACGCGAGGTTGTCGGTGATCTTGGACAGCTGCTCGGGGCTCTCAGTGAACGCCTTGCGGAAGACGGCGATCAGCGCGCCGGTCTGCCCCGCGTGGTACACCAGGCGGAAGAACGCCTCCGTCATCTTGTGGAAATCGGCGCGGCTGAATCCCGCGGTCCCCATCAGGACGAGGGCCTTCTTCTGGAAGTCCGCCAGGTAGACCACCAGGTTGTAGTCGCGCACGGCGAGCGTGCGCCATTTCCATCCTTCCTCCAGGATCCTGGCCACGTACGGGGCTGCCGGCAGGAGGTAGGTAATGAGCAGGCCGTTCAGCCGCGCCCGGAAGTCGGCGCGCAGCCGTGGTCTCAGGCGCAGCAGGGAAAACTCGACGAGCGAGGGGTGCTCGCGCGCCCAGCGCACAATGCGCGGCATTTCGCGCAGGTAATAGGAAAGAAAGCCGACCACGGTGAAGCCGCGGCCGATCACCACCGGCGGGGCGTGCTGCGCCTCCTGGATCTTCGCGTAGACCTCGTCGAGCTTCCGCTTCGTGCTCATACCCCCGCCGAGAACCGGCGCAGGAGGTCCTGCCAGTGCGGCTCGTTTTCCGGCGGCATGCGGAGGATGGACAGGCCCATCCGGAATCGTCCCTCCGGCAGCGCCTCCACGCTGCGAACGCGCGCCGTGAATGCAAGGGTGAAATCCTGCGGTGCGGTGAGCTCGATGGTGTACGTCCGTTTTCGCAGCGGGCGGCCGCCCAGCAGGCTGAGGCCCTGCTCGCTCACGTCCTGCGTGGCGTACCTTCCCCCTCCCGCCCTGACGATGATTTCCTCCGTGATCCTGTGCCTCTCGTAGTAGCGCTCGTTGAAGATGTGCCTCTTGTTGAATGACGGCGGGGTGGACATCAGGCGCAGGAGTGGCGCAAAGAAAAGCTGTGTCACCGGGCCAAGGGCCTTCACGTAGATCGAAAGGGGTTCCGGGAGGGCACCCACCTCCAGCTTCGGGTTGTAGTTTGTGATGCCAAGCTCCAGCCACTCCTTGCCCATCCTGATTGCCTCCTCGATGGATCGGTAGAAGAGCACGAAGTAGGTGAAGGTGGACCTGTTCATCTCGTAGTCCAGCCCGCAGTAGGTGGAGATCAGCGTGTTGCCAGAGTCCAGGAGGAGGGTGAACCCGATCGGTCGATCTCCCTTGCGGCACATGAGGACGAATGAGCGGTCAGCGAGCGACTCGGCGATCCCGGTGAAGTACTCGCGCGTCAGCACCTCGCGCTGGTACTCCTTTGCATGCCGGAAGGTCTGCTGCCAGAGCGCCACAAGGTCATCGGCATAGCGGCCGTAGTCGCTGATCTTCTCAATTGTGCATCCCTGCTCCTGGAAGACCCTGATGCGCTGGCGGATCTCGTGGCGGCGCTTGGCCACCAGGTCCGCCAGGTAGGTCTCGAAGCTGGCCTGGGGGAGACGCAGGAAAGTGTTGGCCATGTTCGGGGTGACCCGGTAGCCGGCGTGCAGAAGCGGCTGGAATGCCCTCTGGTCATCCGCGGAGATGTCGCGGATGGCGCACAGGCTGGTCTTCTCCGCCCGCGCCATTCTCCCCATCTCCGCGTCCAGCAGGGCCAGTACCTCCGGCATGTCCTCCTCGTTCTCCAGCACGAATGTCGTGCCCAGCGCCGTGGGATGCCCGCACTCGATGAGGGTGATGCGGAGGAAGGAAGGGAAGACCTGCTTGATGCGGGCCAGGATGCTCTTCAGCGGGTCCTGGAGCATGACATCGATCCCGAAGGTGAAGATGCCCACGCTCACGTGGGCAACCAGCTTTCCCTGGCGGTGGAACAGCAGGTAGCGGTAGCGGAAATCGTTCACGCCGGAGCGCTCGATGGCGCGCTGGTACTCGTGGGTATTGAGGATGTCGTTGCCGGAAACGATCGAATTCCAGGCATCCCGATCAATCGCGTCGATGGTGTCCAGCGCTCGACAGATGATCTCGCTCATACAGCCTCTATTTCTCGCGGCGGCCAGTCGTGGGAAATCGTGTAACGGGGAAGAGCTATTGGAGATAAGGATAGCGCGGAAACTACAGGATATCAGGAAATGGAGATTTTTGTTGGGGGCGCACGCTGAAGGACGCGCCGACCGGCCGAGGCGGAGGAAAGCGACGCGCTCAGATCTCGATGGTCTTGCCCTCCTGGGCAATCGAGACCTTCATGCTGGTCTTTCCCTTAATGGCTTTCACGTAGGCGGCGTGCAGCGCCTCCAACTCGGCGTCGTCCCTCAGGGGTTCGTGGTGGAAAAGCACCAGGTGCTTCACCGCGGCCCTTGCCGCTGAGTTGATGGCAGTCTCGAAGGAGCTGTGTCCCCAGCCGATCTTGCCGGCGAGGTACTCCTTGTGCGTGTACTGCGTGTCGTGCACCAGGAGGTCCGCCCCCTGGTAGAAGGCCCGCACCTTGTCGTTCTCCTCGCGGGCCGCCGTCTCCCCTTCCTTCACCACGGCCTCATCATAGCTGGGGTCGTCGGGCTTGGCCTCGAAGAGGTTCCGATACATCTCGTGGTCGTAGGCGGTGCACAGCACCTTGCCCTCGAACTTGAACTTGTAGCCAAGCACGAGGATGGGGTGATTCAGATACTTCGTTGTGACCGTCAAGCCGTCCCCCAGGTCGAGGCTCCCCTCTTTCAGCGGGAAGTACCTGATGGTGGCTCGCAGCTCCTCCAGGCGGATGGGGAAGTAGCGGTAGCGAAGCTGGTCCCCGACGATCTTGTCCAGCGTGTCGTCTTCGAAGCTCACGGGGCCGTAGATGTCCAGCTCCGTACCGGGGATGAAGATGGGGGTGAAGAACGGGAACCCCATGATGTGGTCGGAGTGGGTATGGGTGATGAATACCTTGGTCTTGATCGGGCCGCGCGGGAGGTCCTTTTTCATGACCACCCCTGCCAGCTCCCTGATGCCCGAGCCGAGATCGATGATGATCAGCCGGTCTTTCTCCCCGAAGCGCAGCTCCAGGCAGGCGGTGTTGCCCCCGTATTTCACGGTTGTGGGACCGGGGACGGGGATGGAGCCGCGGACGCCGCGGAAGGTCAGGCGGATGGACACGTGGATTCTCCTACTGGGAGACGCTGAGGAAGATCTTGGCCTTCTCGATCTCGCCGGTGGCCTTTTCTTCGATCTCCTCCAGGTCATCGAGGGTGATGCCGAGCTCTTCGAAGACGCTCAGTGCCAGCTTCTCGGGGTAGCGATCGCCGGAGAAGCCAATCTGGTAGGTGTTGGCGAAGAAGTTCGCGGCGGCCACGGTAAGGAGGACCTCGCGGTTGTTGCCGGGGTACTGGTCGAGGAAGTGGTGGAAAAAGACCACGTCTTCCATGACCGGGCCGAGGTTCCAGTTCTTGATGATGAGCCTGCCCACCTCGCAGTGGTTGACGTCCATGGTGCGCTCCTCCAGGAGGTACAGGGGGAGGCGCTCCTTGTCGGTGAGGGCGAGGGCGGTGACATACTCGGTGGAGAGCTTGTTGTTGAGGGGGATCTTGCCGATGTCGTGCAGGAGCCCCGCAACGAAGTACTCCTCAAGCTGCTTGGGATCCTTCTTCCGCTTGATGGCGATGAGCTTCGCCGTCACGCCCACCGCCAGGGAATGGCGCCAGAACCCGTCGATGTTCAGCGCCGTGAAGTTGCCCTTGGCGGAGAGCTGCCCGAGGACGGCGGTGGAGAGGGCGAGGTTTTTTACCGTGTTGATGCCCAGCATGATGATGGCGCGCACGAGGCTGGTGATCTGGTTGTTCAGGCTGTAATAGGCGGAGTTGATCAGCTTCATCACCCGGCCCATGAGCACCGGGTCGAGGCTGATCACCTGGTTCAGGTCCGAGGGCGAGGTCTTGGGATCATTGGCGATCTGCAGGATCTTGGAGACGGTGATGGGCAGGCTTGGCATCCTGGCAATGTAGGCCTGGATGATGGCGAGTATCCGCTCTTTGTCCTGCATATCCTAGTGCGATCTCCCCATTCGGGTGACGATGGAATCGATGCGCTTTTTCATGTCTTTTGCCATTCCCTGGTCCGGAAGCCACGCGGTGAGGTCCTTGAGATAGGAGAAGGTATCGACCACCAGTGACCGCGTCATGGGCTCTTTCCGTCGGGGAGCGTCCGGCCGAAATTTCTCCGCGACTTTCTGCCGAAGACCGTGTTTCCCCGCGAGACGGGCCTTCAGGGATTCCATTGCGAGCCGTTCGGGGCTTCTCTGGAATCGCTTCTTTTCGCGTTCGGGCAGATAATCCGACAGTTTCTCCAGATAGTCAAGGAGATCGGCGGGGCCGGAGGGCGTTCCCGCCCCGCTTTCAAGCCTGTCGCGGACCCCGCTGAGGTAGTCGCGCAGCTCCTGCCGCACCTCGTCACTGGCGCGGGGCGCGGGAGCGGGCTCCGGTGCCGGGGTCTCCTCGGGGGCCGCCGCGGCGGCTTCCTCGAGGGGCGGCAGATCGGGCAGCTCCTCGGTGAGCTCTTCCGCCTGCTCCTCCATCTCGGTTGCAATCTCGGGCTCGGGCTCGGTGTCAGTTATGGGGTCGAGGCCTGGCCAGCCCTTCGGCGGCGGTGCCGGCTCCGCGTGAAGCTCCGCCGGTGCCGCATCCGGCTTCCGGGCCTCGGGCTCTTCGAACTCCATGTCCTCGGGGATCTCCTCCAGCTCGACAACATCGTCATTTGCCGCCGGGCGGGGCTTCGGGGGCGGCGAGGCCTGGGGAGCCTTCTCCTCTTCCTGCTCCTCCTCTCCCATGTCCGACGTCGCGTACCGCGGCAGGCCTTCCGCTTGGTGACGCCCGGGAGGCATGTCCATCACGATGGGCTTCATGGATGCCGGCCCGGCGGCGGCCGGGGACTGCATGTTCAGGATGACCGGCGGCATCTGCTGGGGGGCCTGCTTTCTCTCGTCGATCTTGCGGGAGAGCTCCTTCATTTCGTCGAACAGCTTGTCCACCACGCGAGACTGGGCTGACACCGTTTCCTTCAGGGAGTTGGCCAGCACCGATTCTCCCTGCGGGGAGAGGGTGAGCTGGGCAGGCTGCGCGGGGACGGCCGGCTGCGGTGCCGCCGCCTGCGGCTGTCCACCATTAGGCATCCCGCCATGGCCGGCTCCCGCGCCCTGGGCGCCGCCCGTCCCCCGCTGCTGGGAGGGCAGCTGCGGCTGCGGCTCGAACATCTGCAGGGCGGGGTTCTCCTCGTACA
>JBEKVA010000136.1:0-10242 GCA_049514475.1 Spirochaetia bacterium | reverse complement strand
CTGCCGGTCTGCGTGGCGCGGGAGATCTGGGCGCTCGCCTCGCGAAGGCTGCTCTCCGCGTCGTTGGCCACCGGGGTGACGTCCATCCGGGTGCCGACCACGGAAGGATTCGCGTTTTGCGTGTTTCCCGCCTGGTAGGCTGGGGAGGCCCCGCTGACGGCGGCGGCCTGGTTCCTGGCATCATTTTCCTGCGCCGCGGAGGCGCGTGCATCGGGCGTGGTTTCCTGCGGCTGGCTCATCCGGGTCAGCGGTCCCTGCGCCATGATGGGGGAAACTGAAGATATCGAATCAATGGGCATGATCTTCTCCGATCTCTTATTCTCAATGTACCACAAAAAGGCCCCAGGGGAAATGGCGCCTACGGTAAGATTTTAGGATGAGGCATTACGTGGCGCTCGGGGCCCTGGGCGGAGGCGGCGGCCGCGCCACAGGCCGCCAGGCTGCGGTATTCCGCTAGCCCAGCTGCTGGCCCACCTATCCTGTGGTGCGCATCCCCGCGGCAACCCCTTCTATCGTAAGGCGCAGGAGCTCGCGGCACTCCGCCTGGCGCTGGAGGTCGCCGCGGCGCTCGGCATCCCGCAGCCGCGACAGCCACTCCACCTGTACGAGGTTCAGGGGATCCGTATTGGGATTTCTCACCCGGATGGACTGCTGGAGCCAGGGGATCTCATGGAGAAGCCCCGGCTGCCCGTTGACCAGCAGCACTGCGTCGCGGCTGCGGCCGTACTCGGCCGCAATGAGACCCCATATGCGCTCCCTGACCTCCGCATCGTCGACCAGCTCTGCATACATGCGCCCGATGTCCAGGTCGGCTTTTGCAAGGGCCAGCACGGCGTTGTCCAGGGTGGCGCGGAAGAAAGGCCAGCTCGCGTACATTTCCTGCAGCATCTTCCAGCCTTCCGGGTGGGTCCGCCCGTAGGCCTGGAACGCGGCGCCGATCCCGTACCACGCGGGGATCATGCACCTGTTCTGTGTCCAGGCGAATACCCAGGGGATGGCGCGCAGGTCTGCCAGGCTGCGCACGCCATGGCGATGCGCGGGGCGGGAGGCGATGGGAAGCGACTCTATTTCCACGATAGGAGTTGCCTGCTCGAAGAAGCTCAGGAAGTCCGGCGTGTCGATGAGAGCGCGGTAGGCGGCAAGTGCCTCCCGGGCAAGCTCCGTCATGGCCTCCCGCCAGGCGGGCCGCGGCGGGGAAAGAGGCTGCACGGATGCCGCCAGCGTGGCCCAGATCACCTGCTCCAGGTGGCGGCCCGCGATCTGCGGGTCGTCGTAGCGGTCGGCGAGCACCTCCCCCTGCTCGGTCATGCGCAGGCCTGCCCCGAGTGACTCGGGGGGAAGGGCCAGGATGCTCCGCGCCGCCGGGCCGCCGCCGCGGCCCAGTGATCCGCCGCGGCCGTGGAAAAAGAACAGCCGCACTCCCCTTTCCCGCGCGAGCTCGGAGAGGACACTCTGCGCCTCGTAGAGGGCCCAGCAGGCAGTCAGGTACCCGCCGTCCTTTGTGCTGTCGGAGTAGCCGATCATTACCGTCTGCACGTTGCCGCGCTGGCGCAGGTGCAGACGGTACTCGGGGTCATCCAGCATGTCCCGCACGATGGCCGGCGCATGGGCAAGATCGTTGATGGTTTCGAAAAGAGGCACGATGTCCATGGCGGGGCCGTCGGCGGGCTCGCGGCGGCCGTGCAGGCGCATCAGCCAGAGGGCGGCCAGCACGTCACTCAGCGCGTGGGTCATGCTGATGATGTGCCCGCCGAGTGACTCCCCGCCGAGGCCGTGCGCCGCTTTCCCCAGCATGGCGAACACGGCAAGGGTCTCCCGCGCATCGTCGCTCAGCGCGGAGGCCTCGGGGATGGCACCGTCGAAGCTCATCGCCTGGTGGAGAACGGCGCGGCGGCGCTCTTCCGGGAGGGAGAAATAGTCCTCGGCGCGGCCCAGCGCCTTCAGCAGCTCGGCCACTACGGCCGCGTTGCGCCCGGATTCCTGGCGGATGTCCAGGCGGGCGACGTGCAGCCCGAAGATCTCGGTCTGCCAGAGCCAGTTTTCCAGGTCGCCGTCAAAGACGGGGCCTCCACGGTTGCCTCGTAGGCTGTCGCGCACAATGGCAAGGTCCGCCGCCAGCTCCGCTCCGCTGTGATAGGCGCCGGGCGGCAGGCAGTCGAGGGAATCCGATGCGCCGCTTCGCTGCAGGCGCCACTCCACCGTCTTCAGGAATCGGCGATACACTTCGTGGGAAGAGATGGGCTCCAGCAGGGGGGAGAGCTCCGGCTGCTCCGCCAGCCGCGCGGCAAGGGTCTTGTGGAGCTCCTCGGAAACGGCAATCTCCCGCTCCGAGGAGGTGATCTCCTCGAAGAGGAGCCGGCACTGTGCAAGGTGGGCGTCCACCGCCGCCGCGCGCATTCGCAACAGCGTCCGGGCGGTCACCTTGGTGCTCACGTGGGGGTTCCCGTCGCGGTCCCCGCCGATCCAGGAGCCGAAGCTGAGGAACGCCGGCAGGCGGAACGCATTCCCCGGGTAGATCTTCTCCAGCGAGCGCTTCAGCTCGCTGTAGATGACGGGGATCACCTCCCACAAGGTGGCGGCGAAGTACAGACCCACCTCGACCTCTTCCAGGACACTCGGCCGCCGAGGGCGCACCAGGTCAGTCTGCCAGAGCCCGGTGAGAAGCGAGCGCATGCGCGTGAGAAGGCGCTCCCGCTCGCGGGGAAGCAGGTCCGTGTCATCGAGCAGGACGAGGGACTGGCGGAGGAGCCTCACTTTTGTGCGGACCGACCGCCGCTTGGCCTCGGTGGGGTGCGCGGTGAACACCAGCCCGATGCGCAGCAGCTCCAGCAGCGCCTGCACCCGCGCCGGGTCGAAGCCCGCCTCGCGCATCTGCAGCGCCGCCTCCTCCATTGACTCCGAGCGCGGCTCGGGATACCGCGCGCGCTCCCGCTCGCGCAGCACGCGGATGCGTTCGCGGTCCTCCGCGAGGTTGACCAGGTCGAAGAAGATGGTAAAAGCCCGCACGACGGTGCGCGCCTGCGCGTCGTCCAGGGAGCGGATGCGGGAGAGAAGAGCGCGCTCGGCATCGGGCTTCCCTTCGCGGCGCGCGCGTGAGCCCAGGCGGATCTCCTCCTCCAGGTCGTACAACAGCGGTCCGGCCTGCTCGCGGATGATCTGGCCCAGGAGGCTGCCGAGAAAGCGGATTTCCGCGCCGAGCTTTTCTCTCTTCTCCATGCCGCCACGAATTTCGAATGGATTGGGCAGGAAGTCAATCCGTCGAGCATGAAAAAGCCGCCCTCGCGGGCGGCCTTCTCTTACGGTGCGCGCCGATCCCTTACGCTGCCGCGCGGCGGAAGGACCTGATTGCCCACCAGAATGCCAGCACGGCCAAGGCTCCCAGCAGCGCGAATGCCGCGATGATGGCGGTGTCCCCGAAGTTGCCCAGGAAGAGCGAGCGCGAGGCGGTGACCTCGTAGGCCAGGGGGTTCACCGAGGCGATCGAGCGGATGATCCTCGGGGCAAGGGTCAGGGGGAGCGTTATGCCCGAGAGGAGGAGAAGCGGCGTTGCCACGGTATTGATCACAGAGGCCAGCGAGTCTTCCCGTTTCAGAAGCAACGCCAGCGCGTAGGAGCAGGAGGCCATCAAGGTGCCGGTGAGGATCGTGAGGCCGAAGACGACCAGCAGCCCGATGAAGTTCACCGTCAGACCCAGGGCCACGGCGAGCACCACCGCCAGGGCTGACTGCACCAGCAGGACGCTGACATCCCGCATGAGATAGGCAAGAAGGATGGCGAGCCGGCTCGCCGGTGTTACCAGCAGCCGTTCGACGAAGCCGTTTCTGATATGGTCCACCAGGCCGAAGCCGGCGAAAGCGGTGCCGAAGAGGGCAATCATGACCAGGAGCCCTGGCGTGAACACGGTGTAGGCGCCCCCGGGCGGAAAGCCCGGAACGCTGCCGAGATTGCTCAGGAGCGGCGCGAAGAGAAGCAGGTACAGCACGGGCTGGAACAGCCCGATGAACAGCCACACGGGATTTCGCAGCGAGCCGATGAGGTTGCGTACGTAGAGAACACGAAGGTCCTTGAAAAACATCATCTCTTACTCCTTGCCGGCGGAAGCCGCAGCGGCGGCAGGGGACTCGGTCAGCCTGCTCCCGTCCTTGAGGGAGTGGCCCGTTGCCCGAAGGAAGACATCGTCGAGGGAAGGCCGCGAGAGGGCGATGTCGGCCACCCCGACACCCTTACTCTCCAGGAGCCGCAGCACGACCGGGAGGGCCTCCCCGCCGTGGGCGACCACCAGGCGGAGGCTGCCGCCGTCAGACTCGATCTCGCGCACGATCGGCAGATCGCGCAGCGTCTCCACCGCCACGACGGGCGCATTCTCGATGTGATTCACCGTGAGGGACAGGATGTCCCCCTCGATGCCGCTCTTCAGCTCCTGCGGGGTGCCCTGGGCGACGATCCGGCCCTTGTCCATGATCGCGATCCTGTCGCACAGCGCATCCGCCTCTTCCATGTAATGCGTGGTGAGAAACACCGTGGCGCCCATCCTGCGCAGTGCGCGGATCTGCGCCCAGAGCTGAGACCTGCTCACCGGGTCCAGCCCCGTGGTCGGCTCATCGAGGAAGAGCAACTTTGGCCGGTGCACCATGCCCACGGCGATGTCGAGCTTTCTCCTCTGCCCGCCGGAATACACCTTGGCGAAGCGGTCCACGAAGGAGCCCAGCTGGAGGGCCTCGATGAGCTCCTCGATGCGGCCGTTCGCGTCGGCGGGTGACAGCCCGTACAGCCGCGCCTGCAGGAGCATGTTCTCGCGGCCGCTCGCGTGCGGGTCGGTTCCCCCTGCCTGGCTGACGTAGCCGATCTGCCGGCGCACCTCCCGAGGCTCGCTGCGGACATCGCGGCCCGCGATGGTCACCTCCCCGTCGTCAGCCGGCATGAGCGTGGAGAGGATGCGCAGCGTCGTGGTCTTGCCGGCCCCGTTGGGGCCGAGGAAACCGAATATCTCTCCCTCGTTGACTGAAAGGTCTATGCCGTTCACCGCGTGAACGACCTCAGGACGGCCTTTTCCCTTGCGGCTCCTGAAGCTCTTCCGCAGACCCCTTATTGTTATGATTTCCATAACTGAGCTCTCCTTTGCCAAATACCTTTGGCTAGATTGATCTTGTTTAGAGATTAGTTATTTTGTTTATTAATGTCAATACCAATATTAAATATTTTAATATTAAATTAACTTATTGAATCATTAGAAAAAGGCTGTATCAGGATCTCCCCCGATACAGCCTTGCGCTTCGTTACCCTGAACTATTTTTCCGAGTATCCGGCCAGATCCTCCACACGCTCGATGGTCCTGCCTGAGAAATCGATGCCGCGGAATCGCATCCCCTGGACTTTGATGCCTTTGAAGGTCGTGTCGCGGAAGGTGCACCCGATGAACTGCACGTTGTCGAGCTTCACGTCCTGGAAGAGCAGGTTCTCCGCCTTTCGGGGCAGCCGGCCCACGAAGGCGTCGCGGAAGCTCACGTTCTTCAGCTCGCTGTTCTGGATGCGAAGCAGGGAGAAGCCGATGGCATCGAAACGGCAATCCTTGATCCGGGAGGCACCGATCTCCGCGTCGGAAAGTCTCGACCCATGAAACGCGCACGAGCTCACCTCCGTGTCGGTGAACCGCGCCTCCGTTATGACGCAGCCGTCCAGCCGCGTGTCGAAAATGCCTCCCCCCTGCAGCGTGAGCCGGCTCACCGTCACCCCGCTGAGCCTGCTGTCCTTCAGGCGCGCCTTGGCGGACAGCGTGAAGCCGTTGAGGGTGGCGCCCGAGACACGCGTGTCTTCGATGGCGCTTTCCTCCTGGAGCAGAACCGCGGTGAGGGTGGAACCGGAGATCCGCGCGTTCTTCATGACCGAGTGAGTCCGCAGATCGAAGCGGGTCAGCTTGGAGCCGGCGACGATGACGTCCTTCATCGCCGCCTCTTCCATGTGCAGCTCGCGCAGGGCCGAGCCGGCAAATGAATTGTCTTTCATGGAGCTGTCGGTGAGGTCGGCTCCCTGGATCGTGGAGGCCGAGAAGGAATTATCCTTCACCCGAGAGCGCACCAGGTGCAGGTCCAGCAGCTTGCTGAATACGACGCGGTTTCCCTGGAACTCGTAGTCCTGCCCTTCCGGCTGGTCGACCCGGGAGCCGTTCTGTGTATTTCCGCCCCTCCGCGAGGCCCGCCGCGGCTCCCACGATGCGCCCGGCTCATCCCACCGCCTGTCGGTATCAGTCACCCCGAGACCCGAGGTAATGCCGTCGACCATATCCTCCACCCACCCCATGTCGAGGAAGGAGCGCGAGCGGGCGCGGCCCTTGCGGCCATAGGTGGCGGAGGGATCTTCCACTCCTAGCGGGTTTGTCTCCCCTCCCGGCAAAGTTTCCTCTGCAGGGCGCGCTTCGGCCGAGGTCTCGTCATCGTCATCGGCTTCCAGCGCCTTCAGCAGCTCCGCCTCCTGCTGGGCAGTAATAGTCCCCTTTTCCCGCATCGCCCGGACGCGTTCAGCCGCTGACTTGCTCATCGTGCTTGCCCCCCTTCTTCTTTGTCTTCAGCAGCTTGATGGCATCCTTGTAGCTGATCTGGCCGCCCTCGAGCTTGTCGAGGACCTCGTCGGCGTCAGGTGCGTCGGCGGCAGGCCCTGCCGTTCCCTCGCTGCCCGCCTTCGCCGCCCCTGACGGCTCCTCGACGCCGCCCGCGGGAGATGCGAAGCGCTGACCGCTGAGATTGAGCTTTTCCTTGATTGATGCGAGATGTCCCTTGACCGTGGGGTAGCTCACCCCCAGTGCGGCTTCCATGTCCCGTATGCGGCCCTCGCAATAGATGAAAACGCGCAGGAAGTGCAGCTCGTTCGGCGTGAGGGACCCGAACTCGTTCATCACGAAGTCCCCTTCCACCTTCAGTCCGCACGAATCGCACACCAGTACGCGGGGGTAAAGCTGTCCGTTACAACTTGGACAGCGGACGTTTGCGTCTATTTTGTTTCTTGGCATGCCCCAAGTATATATTAATTAAATTAATTGTCAATTGATTTTTTTAATCATGACCGATCAGGTTGACTGGCCCGCTCAGGCTTTCATGAACAGCGCAACACGACCTTCCCAGAGTTTTTCTTGCTCTGCAGATGGGAATGGGCGGGACCGGCCTCGGTCAGCGGGAAAACCTTCCCCACCGTGGGCTTGAAAACGCCATCCTGAAAGCCCTGCAGGACAGAATCCAGGGCGGCAAGCGCCAGCTGCCTGCCCTTTTCCGACTTGGTCAGGAGCGTGAGCATGTTCAGGCCAAAAATCCCCCGGTTGGCCATCTGCAGCCCAATCGAGGTCATTACCGGCGTTTGCAGAAGCTGAAGGAGGGTGCGCGGAATCGAGCGTTTCTGACCGCTCACCAGGGACGAGACGCCGTAGCTTATGGCCCGGCCGCCCGGTGCAAGACGGCGAAGGCTCTCCTTGAGGGCAGCCCCGCCTCGGGCGTCCAGGACGATATCGAAGTCCCGCGTGTCCGAGTCGCCGCGGGAGGTGAACTCGGTGTATGTGTAGACATGACCGGCGCCCAGGGAGCGGACTGTTTCCTTCTTGTCGGCCGCACTCACCAGCCCGACCACCTGCGCCCCTGCCCGGGATGCCACCTGCACCATTGCACTGCCCACCCCGCCGGAGGCACCCGGTACCAGCACGCGGTCGTCCTCGCGGACCCGCGCCAGCTCCATGAGTGCCATCCAGGCGGTCATGAAGCAAATGGGAATGGAGGCTGCCTCGACATCAGTGAGTCGGCGCGGGGTCTTTCTCACCTGGGCGGCAGGCAGCACGATCTCCGTCGCGTACCCGCCGAAGATGCACGGGGCGAGCACCCGCTCCCCGGGGCGGAAGCCGCTCACCTCAGGGCCGACCTCGGAGATCACCCCGGCCACCTCGAAGCCCGGCGCAAAGGGAAGCCGCGGGGCCTCGGGATACAGGCCCATGCGCATCTGCACGTCGGCGAAGTTGATGCCCGCCGCGCTCACGCGGATGCGCACGTGGTCCGCCGGCAGGGCCGGTGAGGGCGTCTCCACGGCGCGAAAAACCTCGGGTCCGCCGAATTTGACGATCCTGATTTCCGTCATGCCCGGCTCACCCGCGGAGGTACGTGTCGATCGCCCGCGCCGCCTCGCGGCCGTGGAAGATCGAACGCACGATCAGCGACGCCCCGGTGTTCGCGTCCCCGGCGGCGAACACCCCTTTCGCGGAGGTGGAATAGTCGGGATTGCAGCGGATGTTGCCCCGCGGGTCGTACTCGACGCCCAGCTCCTCGATGATCTTCCCGTGCTTCACGTGGAGAAACCCCATGGCGAGCAGCACCAGGTCCACCTTCAGCGTGAACTCCGAGCCGGGGATCTCCTCCATCTTCATCGGGCCGCCCTTGGCCTTCTTCCATTCCACGCGGGCAAAGCTGCCTTCCTTCACACAGCCGTCCTTGCCGCTGAAGCTGTGCGTGGTGATGGACCAGTCGCGCTCGCAGCCCTCCGCCTGGGAGGAGGAGGTGCGCAGGATGTTCGGCCAGGCAGGCCAGCTGGGGTTCCAGGGCTCCGACCACACCGGCGGCTTGGGCATGATCTCGTACTGCATCACTTTCTTGGCGCCCTGGCGGATGGCCGTGCCGACGCAGTCGGAGCCGGTGTCACCGCCCCCCACCACCAGGACCACCTTGTCCTTCGCGTCGATGATCTCGCTCTCCCCGATCTCACCGGAGACGAAGCGGTTGGAAAGGGTGAGGAAGTCCATGGCGTACTGGATGCCGCGCAACTCGCGCCCCGGCACCGCCAGGTCACGCGGCTGGCCGGCGCCCATGGTCAGCAGGATCACGTCGTAGGTGCCGCGCAGGTAGCGCGCCGAGATGTCCTCCCCGATGACCACCCCTGTCTCGAACCGTACCCCCTCCTCCTCCATCTGGCGGATGCGCCGGTCGATGATGTTCTTCTCCATCTTGAACTCGGGGATGCCGTAGCGCAGGAGCCCGCCGACCTTGGGGGAGGCTTCGAACACCGTCACCTCGTGGCCGGCACGGCGCAGCTGCTGCGCGGCGGCAAGGCCGGCGGGCCCGCTGCCCACGATGGCAACGGTGCGACCCGTGAGCGTCATCGGGGGCCGCGGCACGATCCAGCCCTCGGCGAACCCCCGCTCCACGATGGCCAGCTCGATCTGCTTGATGGTGACGGGGCTGGCGTTGATCGAAAGGGTGCAGGAGGCCTCGCAGGGGGCCGGGCACAGCCGACCGGTCACCTCGGGGAGGTTGTTCGTCATCTCAAGGCGCACCAGCGCCTCGCGCCAGTCGTCGCGGTAGACAAGGTCGTTCCACTCGGGGATCAGGTTGTACACGGGACAGCCGGTGGCATGGCAGAAGGGGATGCCGCAGTCCATGCAGCGCGCCCCCTGCGTGGCAAGCTCGGCGTCCGCCAGGGGTACGGTGAACTCCTTCCAGGACTTCACCCGCTGGTCCACCGGCAGGTAGGCATATGACCTTCGCTCGTGATCGAGGAAACCAGAAGGGTGGCCCATCAGCGGTACACTTCCTCCGTCATGCCGACCACCTCGGTCTCCCGGGACTCGTCCTTGGCAATGCGCTCCAGCGCCTTGCGGTAGTCAATGGGCATGACCTTCACGAACCGGGGAAGCATCTCGTCCCAGTCGCGCAGGATCCGGGTGGCGTGCTCGCTCCGCGTGTACATCACGTGGCGCTCCACTATCTCCTTGAGGATACTCCTATCCTTCGCGCTGGTGATCGGCTCGATATCCACCATCTCCAGGTTGCACATGGTGTCAAAAAGCTGGTCCTCGTCCAGGACGTAGGCAATCCCGCCGCTCATGCCCGCGGCGAAGTTCACCCCCGTCCGTCCCAGGACCACCACCATGCCGCCCGTCATGTATTCGCAGCCGTGGTCCCCCAGCCCCTCCACCACCGCAATTGCGCCGCTGTTGCGCACGGCAAACCGCTCCCCTGCCATGCCGTTGATGTAGACCTCCCCGCCGGTGGCGCCGAAGAGGTTGACGTTGCCCGTGATGATGTTGTCCCGAGCGCGGAAGGTTGCCTCGCGGGGAGGGAACACGATGATCTTTCCCCCGGAGAGGCCCTTGGCAAAGTAATCATTGGCATCCCCCTCCAGCTCGAAGGTGATGCCGGGGGCGAGGAAGCCGCCGAAGCTCTGCCCCGCCGACCCGATGAAGGACACCGTGATGGAGTCCGCGGGAAGGCCCTTCGC